>DNTK01000453.1 GCA_003508755.1 Bacteroidales bacterium
CTAGAAATCTTATTTCATCACTTTCGGTAATAAGTTTAACGATTTCATCGGCCGGACCTCGTCCAAGTTTTGAGGTATTGGTATAAGCTTCGAGTAGGTTTTCTACCTTTCGTAATGTTAGAATCCCTTCAGTAAACAGATCAATTCCTTCAAGAAATGATAATGGGGGTAAATCCGGATCAACAAACTCCTGACCATCCTCGACTTTTAAGTTTAGCTCACGTGCAATGATATCGCCTGTAGTAGCTCCCATCACAATTTTTTTTCCTTCAAAATCATGCACCCTTTGTCCAAGTTCCTTATCATCTTCTTTTTGATAAGGAGGGCCTGTACATATAAGGAGTTCGCGGGGTTCACGTAAATAAATCACACCGCAGCTGGTATCATCCTTAGACTGGAATCCGTCGTTTCGATAGGCAGTATTTACAATACGTGTTGCTAATTGCCGTGCTGAGATACGAGGGTACCGCTTTACCATATCGATTGAAAAACGTCCGACATTATCGTTTCCCCAACCAAATGGAAATCGTGGAGTTCCCAAACCAGATTGCGCTACACCATCAGAGGTAAAAACAATTCTATCTCCCTTTTTTCCTTTAAAAGAACACACCTTCAGTTTTTTTCCACAATTTCTTTCACTTTCGAGAACAATGGTTTTCCGCTCCAGAGTCAGTATCTCGCGATGACGTATCACCAAGCTTTCAGGATTATCGTACTCCAGAATAGTAATGGTACCATCATAATTCATATCCACAATGGTGAAAGTGGCATAATTCATTTTCCGTTCACTACATTCGGGCAGTGTATTCATAATAATCTCTGCTGTGCGCTCAGGTTCTTTGTGTTCCTTCGTGAAATTTAACGCCATGGTAGCTGTAAGTGTGGCAAGCACACTGGCTTTAACACCATGGCCCATGCCATCCGACAAAACCAAAACTATTCGGTTCTCTTCCTTCACTTTTCCGGATAGAAATACATCTCCGCAAATGCGTTCGCCTTCATGATTTTTTTGTTGACAATCAACCTCTATAAAATACTTTTCGGCCATCCAAGAATTGCTTTATCTATTGGGATAGTTTCTTTTTATCTTCATTATATATCTGAATAACAGAGTTAAGCATGCGCTCAATGTCAGCTGCACCTTCACCAAGTAAAAATCCTATCTGTTGTACCATCGAGAGGTTTTTATTGATGACCTCAGATACACGACGTATAACTTCTGCCTTTTGCACCTCGGGAGCACTCATGTCGCGCACTATTGCTCCCGCTATCTGATTTTCGCGAATAGGAAAAATTGAAATATTGAGAAGTACATCGCCATGTCTTACATCTCGCCCATCGACTGGAGCCGATTCTGTTAACACATATGAGAATAAATTGCAGACATCGTCTGTGAATATCTTATTTAAATCGGCACCCTTTAACCCTGGAATAACCTCATTAATTTCCTCAGCTTCCTCACCCAGAATGGAGCAAAAAGTGTTATTGGCTTTCACCACTTTCATTTTAAAGTCTACAAATACAATACCGGCTCTGAGTTTTTCAAGCATTGCATCCGTTAAATCGGCATTCTGCTGCGCCGTATCGTGCTCTGTTCTTACTTCCTCTTCTTTCTCATGAAGTGCCTGGCGTGTCATTGCCAGTTTTTCGTTAAGTTCTTTCAGGGTAGAGGTATAATGCTTCGAACTTCGTATGGAATAGGTAGAACACATTTCGGGAATAACAATACCTTTGGCCAGATCAATTGAGAATTCGAGACAATTATTATATCCACATTGCCCGCAGTCAATCTTCGGATCTTTCTCCCATCCCATTAATTTCATGGCATCAAGCACCTTTTCTTTCGGAGGTTCGGGAATTCGTTGATCATCGGCTTTAAACTCCCGGGAAAAATCAAGCGATAGATAGTTTTGGAGCGTATTGTACCATTCTGCACGAAAAAAATTGGTGAGTCGCTTGTTGGCGTATTTTGTAACCAGGTACTCTTTGAACAATTTATTTCCTTTATTGGATATACCGGGGCCGGAAAGGGAATTGCCATAAGTAACATGAATATGCTTGTGGATAACTTTTACATTATCTTCAAATTCTTCAATTGATTCCAACATTTCTTTTTTCCCTTCAACGGAAATAACATCAGAAGTCAATAAATTTTCATCGATATCGGCAGCTTGGATAAGTCCGTTTCGCAAGGGGTATAAACTACCTTTATAACCAATGGGTGTATCGAATTCAGAAAACTCAACCGTATTTTCACTAATATTTAATTGTTTAAACAGATTCCGAAGCTCTGGAAAGGTAAGTACAACATTTACTTTCCCATCGCCGGAACTTATCTTTGCGACTTCCTTACTGGCAATATCCGGGCCAATATAAATAATTGGAATATCTGAACCATGCTTCTTTCGAACAACTTTTGCCATGGCCACCATAGGAGAAACAAATGGGGCTAAATTTTTTACCAGGTTGGGATGGTATTTTTCAATAAAAGCGACCACAACCGGATCGCAGGAAGTGATATAATAAAGACCTTTGAAATCGCCAAACAGATGCAAATATTTATATGCCAATAAATCTACGGCAAACGAGACTTCATGAACAAAATCCACTCCCAGCGACTTTATCATCTGTACAAATTTCCGGTAATCGGTAATATCATGAAACTCAGCTGATATACTGGGGGATATAATCGCTGCCTTTTTTCCTTTGGCTTTTAAAAGATCTTTTGCATCCTCGATAGTGTTGCGGTAAGTAATTGCTTTGGGAACACATGAATTAATGCAATCACCACAACCAATGCATCGTTCGTTGCGCACTTCGGGAAAGGGCTTATCTGTATGAGCCATTATGGCCTTTACCGGGCAAACCCTTACACATGTGTAGCAGTTTGTGCACTTTTTTGGTTCTATGTATACCAGCGATTTTTCCGTCATTTTTCACTAAATATCAGTAAGATTTTGATCAAGAATTTCAACAATAGTTTCTGTTGATACATTATTAATAATTTTTCCTGCAATTCGAATATTTGGACCAGATTGACATTCACAGAAACAATGATCGCCACTAAAAGCAACCTTATCTTCCAATTGTTTTTCGCGAATATAACGCTGCACCGCATTAACCAATTCCTGGTTTCCCCTTGAAAAACAAGAACTGCCTAAACATATTTTAACCTGAATCTTATTAATCATTGAACAGATAATTAATGAAAAATACTAAAAAAATCTTTGTTAACCTTGTTATAAAAATAACAATATTCAGG
>DNTK01000003.1 GCA_003508755.1 Bacteroidales bacterium
CTTTTTCACTTGCATATAACTCAACTGAATACTCACCCGGTATAACAAAAACGCTCTGTGGATATTCCTCCTCCTTAAAGGGATCAAAGTCTACTATTTCTGAGGCCACAGGGAACATATGTGCATACCTTAAATCCCAGTAAACACGGTTTATTCCTTTCTTGGGTTTTGCAGTGAGTTTTCGGATGGTTCTGTCTTTTGAATCCTTAATCACAAGCAGCAGGTAAGGTTCTTCTTCCAATTTCTCCTGTCTGTTGTCCTCCCAGGAATTTACATCAATTTTAGCTCCTTCTTTAAATAATTCTGCTTCTTTCTCCTGTCTTTTTTCTTTTTCTGTTTTTAGATTTTCTTTCAGGTAATAAGTAATCTCTGCTCCAAACGGAAGATTTTCAACCATGTAATAGTTGTCACCAAAAGACGACTTGCGGCGATATTCCGGTACATATAGTTTTGCATCTTTAATCGGGAAGATATGTGCATCCGTATCATTCGAGATATTGGATATACGTCGCAGGGCGTCATAATTATGAAGAATATAAAAACCACGTCCAAAGGTTGCCAGCACCAGGTCATTTTCACGCTCTTGAATAACCATATCACGTACAGCAACATCAGGCATACCTTTTTCTATTTCTATCCAGCTTTTTCCTTTGTTAAATGTCACGAATAGCCCAAATTCTGTTCCGCAAAACAGCATATTCGGCTCTTTAAAGTCCTGACAAATAGAATAAACAGCTCCTTCTGGCAGGTTGGAGCGAATGGATGTCCATGATTTTCCCTTGTCTTCACTCATGAGTACATAGGGCTTAAAATCATTGCTTTTGTGGTTATTAAAAGTGGCATATACAATGTTTTCGTCAAACCGGTCGGCAAAAATATCGCTTACATAGGTATGGGCAGGAACTCCTGGAAAGCTGCTGAACTTGGTCCAGTTTATGCCGTTATTTTCAGTGACCTGAATAACTCCATCGTCGGAACCGGTAAAAAGTAAGCCCTCTTTTAATCTACTCTCGGCCAAAGAGACAATGGTGCCATATTGCGAGGTCGATACATCTTTCGCTACGGCATCTGAACTCCAATATTTTCCCATAACTTTAAAGTCATTCCTGTCTTTTTGTGCGGTTAGGTCTTCACTGATTACTTCCCAGGAATCGCCTTTATTTTCGCTTTTAAATAGTTTGTTGGCAGCCATGTATAGTCTTGTATTGGAATGGTGACTGAGAATCATGGGAGTATCCCAGTTCCATTTATAGGTGAGTTCCCCTTTTCGTTCCTGTGGTCGGATGTAGACCACTTCGCCATTGGAACGGTTGTAGCGGTAGGCATTGCCATATTGATATTCTGAGTAAACAATGTCAGGATTTTCAGGATCGATGGCAATCCAAAAGCCATCTCCACCAATGGTAACAAACCAGTCATCGTTCGAAACACCCGATGTTGTTGTGTTCTGCGAGGGACCGCCCAGTGTATTATTGTCCTGGGTTCCTCCGTACACGTAATAGTAAGGTTCAGAATTATCGACATTGACCCTGTAAAACTGTGTAACCGGAAGATTACCGATAAATTTCCAGGTACCACCAGCATCATACGACTCGTAAATACCACCATCACCACCAATTATAAGGTGGTTGGTAGCATCCGGATTTATCCATAAAGCATGATCGTCTACATGCCGTTTTTCGGTTGAAATTTTTTCCCAGCTTTTGCCACCGTTTTTCGATACACGAGAATAGGTATCCATCGAATAAACAATATCTGCATCTTTGGGGTCGGCATAAATAGTTGTATAATATTGACCTGAAGAGGTATAGTCGCTCATGCGTTCCCAGCTTTCGCCTTCATTACTGGACCGGTAAAACCCTCCTTTTCCATCGGCTGCCTCAACAATAGCATAAACAAGACTTGGGGCAGCAGGTGTCACGGATAATCCAACTCTTCCGAGATGCACATCGGGCAATCCCGCAATAATTTTTCGCCATGTATCGCCTCCATCCGCTGATTTATAGACAGCCGATTCGGGTCCTCCGTTTATTTTACTGAAACTCCGCCGGCGACGCTGGTGAACACTTGCGTAGATAATATCAGGATTTTCGGGATGAAACTCCAAGTCGTATGCCCCGGTGTTTTCGCTAATTTCTAAAACCTTTTTCCAGCTTTCACCACCATTGGAGGTTTTAAAAACACCTCTGTCTCCTCCCGGGCCCCAAACTGATCCTTCAGCAGCAACGTAAACAACATTACTGTTTCTTGGATCGATAAGTATTTTGCCTACCTGGCGGGATGTTTCCAGGCCCATATTTTTCCATGTTTTTCCACCATCGATGGTTTTATAAACACCATTGCCGTATCCCAGGGCGCGCTGGCTGTTATTTTCGCCGGTTCCGGTCCACACAACATGGCTGTTATTCGGATCCATTGCCAGGCAGCCGATTGCATATGCACCATAATTCTCGAAAACGGGTTGCCAGGTAGTACCATTGTTTGTTGTTTTCCAGATATGACCTGATGCTACTGCTACGTAATATTCAAACGGATTATGCGGGTTCATGGCAAAATCGGCTATTCTTCCCGAAGCCATAGCGGGTCCGATACCGCGAAGTCCTATGTCGTTTACTAACGCCGAGTCTGGGGTTAATGTATTCTGACCCATGACATTATAAAAAACAAACGTAAAAGAAAGGACAAGAAAAAATAGTAGTTGTCTCATAATAGCAAGATTTAATAACGAAAGAAAGTTACAAAAAAAAAGCCCGGTATTGAAGTGACCCCAAAAAGTTGG
>DNTK01000178.1 GCA_003508755.1 Bacteroidales bacterium
GTATTGTTTCAAGCGACAGTGATTTTACACGATTGGCAACCCGATTGCGTGAAGCAGGCATGAAAGTTATTGGAATTGGCGAAAAGAAAACACCAAATCCGTTTATTGTAGCTTGTGACAAGTTTATTTATATTGAAATCCTTAAAAATAAATCAAAAGAGAAAGAATCAGAAGAGGAGAAAGAAACGGAAAAGGAATCGTTCGAAAAAATTACTGCCCGCGAGATAAAACTAATTGCTTCTACTATAACCGACTTATCGGACGACGATGGATGGGCTTTTCTTGGAGATGTGGGTAGTTTATTGCAAAAAAAGCAACCAAATTTCGACCCGCGAAATTATGGTTTTCAGAAACTGACACCATTAATTAAGTCAATAAAGAAATTTGAAATTGAACAACGCGCAAATCCTGGAAGCAGCAATAAACTCATTTTTGTAAAGAATACAGATAAACGCAGTGGGAGCAGTCATAAGTAGACACTTTTTTGATTGTTGGCAGATGCGGTGAGATCAATATATTTTTGAAGTAAAAAAAAGCGATTGGCACCAATTAAAGGAATACAACAATTCATTCACCTTACAAAGTCATATGTTAGGTTTTACCTGGGAATTGCTATCACGGTTTTTCTTTTCATTTTGTTTTTTCAACCATTTGTGCCCGATAAGTTCGAGTTTGAGAACAAACTTCTTTTTCTGGCAGGGTTTGGGATGATTGTATTAACCGTGCTTTTAATAGCACAAATTGTCTTTCAAAAAACAGTCTTACTTAAGGATGAAGAGCATCACAGTAATGCTGCTTATGAGCCATTGTATTATTTTTTTCAGATTGCTGCAGCGAGTCTTGCGTTTATTTTTTATATCCGGTATGTAGGGCAGATAAATATTACATTCAATACCGCAGTGCGCGTTGTATTTATTTGTTTGGGAGTTCCGGTAGCTGTTTATTTAAAATTCCGACTGAACACCTATCAGGCGCGGCTTAAAAAGCTATTGCATGAATCGCTTTTAATGGAAGATGAACTAAAGCAGATTTCAGAAAAATATTCTAATAAACATATCGAAATTGTTTCAGAGAGTGATGCGGATAATTTTAGGATTCAGGTTTCGGATATTGTATATGTTAAATCAGCTGATAATTATGTGGAAGTGGGTTATCTTGATGATAGTGCAGTTAAGAAGAAAATGATTAGAAACACCTTGAAAAATGTAGAATTGCAACTCTCAGAATTTAACAGTTTCATTCGTACCCACCGATCTGCATTGGTAAATATTCAATACATTGATAAGATTCAAAAAAGTTTCAATACTTATTGGTTAAGTATTCAAATGACCAAAGAAACCGTTCCTGTATCACGACAATACTTAATGTCTGTAAAAGAGCTCCTGTAAAGACATAGGGGCGAATAACACTCACATAAAGCTTGTGACATACGGCAAAAAACAGGGCTGTTTATCCCTGAAATAAGCACGCTAATCCCTTCTGCTGTAAACATCGAAACAGCTGGTCTACCTTTGTGTTATCTTCTAGAAAGAATCGTGCAGGAATAATTGGTAAAAATACCTGTTCTCGCAATAAACGAAGTTTTCAAGATTTCAGTTTTTTCTGGAAATAAATAGAAGTCGATTACTGCAACGATAAGCACATAAATCAATAAATGCGTTGAAAGATGAAGAAAATAAGATACAAAAAAGGAGATATGGAGTTTATTACAGAGTTACGCTCTGAAGTAAACATATACTTTGAAAATAAGGGAATTGAAAATCATGGTGGCTCAAAAATATTGTTCAAAACTTTTCTAATGTTTTTGGTTTACATGGTTCCTTTTGGGTTGCTGCTTTCGGGTGTAGTAAACAATCTATTGCCGGTTATGGCCTGCTGGGTTATAATGGGATTAGGCACTTCAGGTATTGGTTTGGTTACCATGCACGATGCCAATCATGGTTCGTTTTCGAATCGACATTGGGTAAATAAACTGTTTAGTAATTCGTTGTACCTGCTGGGTGGATTTCCGGCGAACTGGAGATATCAGCACAATACATTGCATCACGGCTATACCAACATCGAAGGGCACGATGAAGACATCGCACACGAGGGAATTGTTAGATTTTCTCCACACAAACCACTTCGGAAGGTTCATAAATTTCAACATATTTATGCTTGGTTATTGTACGGGCTTATGACATTTTCATGGGTAACAATGAAAGATTTTAAACGCTTAAAAAAGTATGAGAACGAAGGAGCAGTTTTAAGCAGTAACGAAACATACAGGCAGTTATTTTTTAAGTTACTGATAACAAAAATATTGTATTATACTGTGTTTCTCGCCATACCGATAGCAGTCATTCCCCTGGCATGGTATTGGACTGTATTGGGTTTTTTTATTATGCATTTTACGAGTGGATTAGTTTTAAGCACCATCTTTCAAACGGCCCACGTGGTTCCTACCTCAGATTACCCCTTGCCTGACAAAAACAACGAACTAAACAATAACTGGGCAATTCATCAGTTACATACAACTTGCGATTTTGCTCCCAAAAGTAATGTTCTGTCCTGGCTGGTAGGAGGCTTAAATTTCCAGGTTGTTCATCACCTTTTCCCAAATATCAGTCATATCCACTATAAAGATATTTCTAAAATTGTACAACAAACAGCAACAAAACATCAACTTCCTTACCATGTGAATAAAACCTTTGCGGGCGCTATCTATCAGCACTTGCTAATGCTTAAGACATTGGGCAAACCTGAAAACAGGTTCGATGCAGAAGTAATGCATCTTAGGAACAAAAAGATTGCTACAGTATAACTAATAAGCCTTTTTATTAGAGCACTGCCTTCAGGTCAGATAGTGATGAATTAAAGTTTACGCATAGATACCAGTTAAGACAATTTGTGTGAACCAATTTTGCAGGAAATTGATATTCGAATATTCTCTTAAATTATTAACATAAATGGTTTTGTCAGTTCAAATTGCTTGCCAGCTGCTGCTCTGCACACTTCGAGCGTCGGAGGAAGAATTTTGATATGCTAAATACCTTGTAATTAGAATTGATTTCCTTTAATTGATTTTTGCCACAGCAGACAAAAAATTCTGCTGTGGCTTTTTTGTATCTTAGAGACAGAAATTAGTTGAATACTTTTATGCTTATTAAATTCCTATATTCACTCAGACAGAGAGCTATGGAACAAAAAATTGAGATTAAAGAAACAGCAATTAAAAGAATCGGCGGCTATTTACACAGAGTTGTACCCATTGCCGATAAATCGGGAGAGATAATCAGCTATGCACTTAAACCACTCATGCTGGAGTTTAAACCACGCGACATTATGCAGGTAGTTGTGGGAGCTGCCTTGCTGGCTATTCCGGTCTCCCTCACTGAAGAAGCATGGACTTTAGGAGAACTGCTTCCGAAACTAAACATTGCTTTAATAGCCATGCTTTCTTTGCTATTTATCTCTGTTTTCGTCTATTTTAATTTCTATAAAGTAACCCTTAAGGGGTATGTGCTTGAGTTTGTAAAACGCGTGATAGGAACATATCTTATTTCCCTGTTAATCGTCAGCCTTATTCTTACTTTGATTCAAAAGTGTCCCTGGGGCATTGATAATGCATTAGCAATAAAGAGGATTGTTATTGTGGCTTTTCCCGCTGCGATGGGTGGTACACTTAGCGACACAATTAAATGAATTCAGAACTGGTTTAAATGTAAACTTGAACTATGTTCAATTTCCAATCCTAGGGGAATTTTCCGATCCTGCATGCAGGGTCCCCAAATTAAAACTACTGCTTGTTTTCATCTTTCTAAACAGCAGTGCAGATTCATTTTTAATAGATTCTGCATCCTAGCGCCTCTGCACCCTTGTGCAATTCAGCATTGGAAAATTCACGGTACACTCTGAGCGCAATAGTATTGAGCACATCATAATAATTGTTGCGCTGTCGAGTCCTGATCATGATGCTCATATGAGGAAAATGTTTTTGTGCTGCTTCAACCATTAACATGGTTTTCTCCGATTCATTTATTTTACTAATTATAGTAGCTGCCTTTGTTCTAATCTGATTGTTGCTAATCAACTAATTCGCACAATTAACGCAATACCTGCTTTGCGGCATTAGCAGCAACCTTCCGGGTGGAATAGGTGTTTTGCAACTCGCGCACAATCCAAAATCATTGTCGTGGATATGCTGCAGCATGTATTCCAGCTGTTTAAGCTTTTCACGGTTCTTTCGCAGCGATGCTTCTGCAACAGCTTTGTTATTTATTGCATCCATTCTCGATATTCTGCCAATGGCATCATCAGGAGCCACAGGTTTGCTCATCTCTTTAAACCTGTTAATCGATTGTTTGGTTTTACTAATTTCTTCAAGAATTTTCGACTTAATGTTCTCGGCATCCTGTTTATTCATGGTGAAATATTATCAGCTCATAAAACAATTAGGGATTAATGCTTGTTAATAGCTTGAAGTTAATTAGATTTTTTTGATTTACTTCAAATACACACATCTGAATTATTTACATATGAACAATAAAAAGAACAACCACCCCTTAGGGGGTGTGTTGGAACCTTTTCAGCGATTTTTTCAAATCGAAGCGTCGGGCGGAATCGTTTTATTGGTGTTTACCCTTATAGCCCTTGTCTGGGCGAACTCACGGTGGGGAGATATTTATCAGAATCTTTGGCATTACGATTTTACCATTGGTGTGCAGGGTAAGTTTAGCATCACAAAGGATATTCTTCATTGGATAAACGACGGTTTAATGGCAATATTTTTCTTTGTGGTGGGCCTCGAGATAAAAAGGGAACTGCTAACCGGAGAGCTTTCGTCCGTGAAGCAGGCTTCGCTACCCATTGCTGCTGCTATTGGGGGTATGGCGGTTCCCNNATTTCTGGTAGCTTTTGCCATTGTCGATGATTTGGGTGCCATCTTAATCATTGCTCTTTTCTACAGCGAGCAAATTTATTGGAATTACCTGTTCATAGGCCTTGGATTAATTATCATACTGGTGCTGTTTAACCGGTTAAATATTAAAAGTATTCCCCCCTATATGGTTATCGGCTGGATCATCTGGTATTTATTTCTTAAGTCGGGTATTCATCCCACTATTGCTGGTGTTCTAATCGCTTTTACCATTCCTTTGAAGCGCACAATAAAACTCAAGGAATTCAGGGAGAAAATTCAGTACAATATTGATACTTTCTGTACCTTTCCGAATCAGAAAAGCAGAATGACCCTGACACACGAGCAACTTGCCGCTATTGACAATATGGAAGAAGAAATATTACGGGTACAAAGTCCTGTTCAGCGGCTCGAACATCAGTTGCATGGTTTTGTGACCTATGTGGTTATGCCGCTGTTTGCGCTTACAAATGCTGGTGTGGTGCTTCGAAGTGCCAGCATCGCAAATGTTTTTACCGATTTAAGTGGAATTATCGAGATAAGTTTGGTTATTGGGAAAATGATCGGGATATTCCTGTTCTCCTGGATTGCTGTTAAACTTGGAGTGGCTAGCTTGCCTGATCGTGTTAAATGGTCGCACATTATGAGCCTTGGATTTCTGGG
>DNTK01000396.1 GCA_003508755.1 Bacteroidales bacterium
TACCAACTCCGATTTGTATCAGTATTTTATCGACACAAAAGAGACGGTGAACCTAACTGACGGGATGATGGGGTACGATATCAACCCAGTATTTTCTCCGGATGGTTCCATGCTTGCTTTTGAAAGTATGGAGCGCGATGGGTACGAAGCCGACTTGAACCGCCTATTTGTAATGAACCTCGAAACTGGCGAAAAGACTGATTACTCGGAGAATTTTGACCAGAACGTACATGGTCTGGTTTGGGATGATGCTGGTGATAACATCTTTTTTGTGAGCGATTGGCATGCCCGGTACCAGATCTATGGATTAAATGTTAAGGAAGGCAGGTATACCGCCGTTACTGCAGGGGATCATAACTACCAGTCAGTACACTTCATCGGAGACAGGCTTATTGCAACCAAAATGTCGATGGCAATGCCTACTGAAATATTTTCAGTAGCTATTGAAACTGGTGCAGAAAAGCAGCTTTCGAACGTAAATACAGAGATGCTAGAGAAACTTAAGCTAGCCAGGGTCGAAGAGCGCTGGGTAAAAACAACGGATAATAAAGAAATGCTGGTATGGGTCATCTATCCACCTAACTTCGATCCAACAAAAAAATATCCTGCTTTATTGTATTGTCAGGGTGGTCCTCAATCATCTGTGAGTCAGTTTTTCTCATTTCGCTGGAACTTCCAGATGATGGCAGCAAACGATTATATTGTTGTTGCTCCTAACCGCAGAGGACTTCCAAGTTTTGGCCACGAATGGAACGAACAAATAAGCGGTGATTACGGAGGGCAAAATATGAAAGATTACCTGAGTGCTATCGATGCTTTGTCAAAGGAGCCTTTTGTTGACGAAAACAACTTAGGGGCTGTTGGTGCCAGTTATGGAGGTTTTTCTGTATTCTGGCTTGCGGGTCATCACGAAGGTCGTTTCAGTGCACTTATTGCACACGATGGACTTTTTAACTTGGAAGCCCAATACCTCGAGACTGAAGAGCTTTTTTTTGCAAATTGGGATATGGGTGGACCTTATTGGGATAAATCAAATAAGGTTGCACAACGTACATTTGCAAATTCGCCGCATAACTTCGTTGACAAATGGACAGCACCAATAATGATTATTCATGGCGAAAAAGACTACCGTGTTGTTTATACTCAGGGAATGTCGGCCTTTACAGCCGCACGTTTGAATGATGTTCCGGCCAAGTATCTCCACTTTCCGGAAGAAAACCACTGGGTGCTAAGTCCGCAGAATGGTATATTATGGCAACGCGAATTCTTTAGCTGGCTGGATGAGTGGTTAAAGGACTAAATTAGTTGAATTTCGATTGTTAGTTATTCGATATGCCAGAATAGAACGCAGAGTCTGTTCCGGTTTTTTTTATACCCATCTGGCTATTGCTTATCAGCTTGATCTTTTTTTACCAAACTTCATCCTTGCATAGCTTTTCAGCTTACGACTTTTTTCATTAACTTATACAATAAATTAAGCAGCATTCAGTCATGGGAAAAAAAGCAAAAAACAACAAAAACTCAGACCGTCTGGAGAAAAAAGTCTACGAGAAAGAGCTTGAAAGGCTTCAAATAGAACTGGTAAAAATGCTGGAGTGGATAAAGCTGAAAAAGATGAAGGTAGTTGTTCTCTTCGAAGGTCGTGATGCTGCTGGAAAGGGGGGTGCCATAAAGCGAATTAACCAGGTATTAAACCCGCGTTTCTGTAAGGTTGTGGCTTTGGGTGTGCCCACCGAACGAGAAAAAACACAATGGTACTTTCAGCGCTATGTAAACCATTTACCGGCCGGCGGTGAATTAACACTCTTCGATCGGAGTTGGTATAACAGGGCGGGAGTAGAGCATGTTATGGGTTTTTGTACCTCCGATGAATACGAAGAGTTTTTAAGATCTTGTCCGGAATTTGAACGCATGTTAATTCGTTCAGGCATTATTCTTATTAAATACTGGTTTTCAGTAAGTGATGAAGAGCAGGAAAAACGGTTTCTCGATAGGATAAATAATCCGGCAAAGCGATGGAAAATCAGCGAGATGGATTTAGAAAGCCGTTCCCGTTGGGTAGAATACTCAAAAGCCAAAGATAAAATGTTTCAGTTTACCGATATCAAACAGGCTCCCTGGTATGTTGTTGAAGGAGATGATAAACGAAGAGCCCGGCTTAATTGCATTCATCATTTGCTATCGATGGTGCCTTATAAACCAATTGAATACGATAAGCTGAAGTTACCCCCACAACAATCAATAGAAGGATATATTCGTCCGCCCATTTCTGATCAGACTTTTGTGCCGGAGGTCTATTAAATAAGTAATTGTTTAAGGCCAAGAAAAGCTGCCTGCAGGTTTTAAAAAAACCCGTATGGCAACATAGCCACCCGGGTTTTGAGGTATTTATTCTAGGTGTATTAGCGTATAAACTCAATAGTTAAATTGCTCACCTGAGCAGGTACAAATGGTCTAAGCGCTGCAATTCGTGTTTCCAATTCGTCATATGCGGCACCCGGAGAAGATTCTGATTGTACAAAACCATACTTATCAAAAAAGCCGGGAGCTTTTGCGTTATTTAGAAATCCTTCAAGGTATTTGGCATACTCATTGGAGCTCAGTCCGTATTCTTGTTCAAGGTAATTGCTTATTTCTCTTTCAAATACATGGTAGATTGAATTATCGTCAATCAGTACCGATCGAGAATCTGCTGTTTCATCGCTAAAGGGTAATCCCACCTCTGCAACACCAATATTTTCTAAAGTTTTTCCTGAAGCAACAAAGGCCCAATTATAACCAACAGCGTTGCTTGCATAGGGATCAAACTGTGCATTAGGGTGGTTGGAGTTTCCAAACACATCCACCACATTACCTCTTTTACCTACATACATCTTCATGGACTCTAAAGCCCATGGCTCTATTTCGGCCGAAGGCAGCGGTAATTTTGAAATACTTACAATCATAAGCTCATCGTAATCCTCTGTGGCTGCAGAAGAGTATTCTATTTTAAACATAGCTTCCCCTAAATCATTATCATCCATTCTGTTGATGTTGTATGGTTTTAGTAATGCTATTCCTTGAACAGGTGAGTTGTTCCAGTATACCTGCATCGCATAGCCACCATCATTATCAGACTCCGATTCATAATCTGTAACAATTAGCATGTACTCATAAGAAGTATTCATGTACTGAGCATTTTCAGTAACAGTAAGATGCTTCACCCGTCCATCGTCATCACTGTTATATAGCAAATCATTCAGATTTTCAATATTGTAAAGCTGTATGGCATACATAATAGCCTCTACTAATTCGGCGGAGTTCTCGCCCACAGCAATAAAAAAGTTTAAGTGCTCATAAATTTCATTGCCCAACAAAGTATCTTCTACGGAACTCTTTAATCCAGCAGTTTGAACTATACTATTGCTTAAAGAACTGGGAATGTCTACTTTAAATTTTGACGGAAATATACTGGTTGAGCCGTCTCCACCTTCCTGATCGCATGCACTAAATGAAAGAATTACGCATGCAGCAAAGAGTGGAAGCAGAATTTTCTTAATTGTCATTTTATTATGTTTATGGTTTTTTTGTCTGAATTATACGCTTTGTGTGTATAGAAGTTTTAAGATTTTGGGTGATATTAGTCATCTGTGAGCATCTTGGAATGAAACAAATCATTTAAATTCTTGTTTTTACTCCATAATATTGAAATTATGGTGAAAAATATACTTATCTCAGCGCATTCGGGTTTACGATGGATTGTTCTCTTACTGATGGTTATTACTGTTATCAGGTATTTTATAAAATGGCGTAAACGGGCAACGTTTTTTAAGGGAGATAAAACCTTGTTTACCATTAATCTATCGGTTTTGCATATTCAGTTGCTCACAGGAATTGTTTTATATTTTTTAAGTGATCGGGTTCAGTTTGTTTCATCCCTTATGGAGAATCGTGGTTTTCGGTTTTTTACAATCGAACATGCTGTGATGATGATTATCGCTGTTGTATTGGTTACAATCGCTTCAGCCAAAATTAAACGAACCAGCGACAGCTTAAAGAAATTTAGTATAGGATTCTGGTATACCTTCTTTGCCCTGCTCATAATATTGGCGGCCATACCATGGCCATTCATGAAGCTTGGTACAGGTTGGTTTTAGTTGGTTAAACCTAATTAGAAAAGACGATATCGAAGCTTTCGTTTTGCTTGCTCTCGCAAAGTTCAAAAGACCCATCGAATTTTACAGTTAAATTCTTATCGTTCGCATGGCTTGTGAAAATGGTTTTTATTCTATCTCTTTCGCTTTCAATACAATCCTTGTTTATAAAAAGCGTGAGCAGGGATGGGTTTTTATCATCAAATTGCACAATAA
>DNTK01000401.1 GCA_003508755.1 Bacteroidales bacterium
AAATAATAGACTTATAAATATATTAAAAATAAGTGTTTCTAAAAATCTATTTTTTACGCATACGCTCACCCAACGATAATAGTTTCTTTAGCCCGTCATAATATAACAAGACATAGAAAAACATTGTTAACAGCCATATCGCAACAATGTTATACCAATACGTATCAAAATACTTGCCAAAAAGTGGTTTACGCGGAGCAAAAAAGTGTGTTCTAATCTGTAGAGGCTTTAAAGCAATCGGATCCTGATAAATAGGATCGATATTCTGAACCAGATGCCCCTTATATTCAAGCAATTTATTGGTCTCATATACCTTCTTAATCACATCGGTGATGCTCTCGTTATAATATTGATCTCGGGTTTCCCTGTAATCATCGGGACGATTCTCAAGATAGTATGTGATGATATTCTGGCGCTTCTGATTGGCAATGCTATAAATCATACCATAATACTTATCCAGGTCTTTAAGGTATTCGTGCACTTTCCGTCCGACTTTCATGTTGAAATTATCGGGTTTTAAACTCTCAATATCATCAAATATCACAGGGCTTGGCAATTGATCATATGAATCTGGGTAAAGGCGCTTGTTATCAGCCAATACCACTTCTGCAAGTTTGTTTTCTTTTTTAATGGCGTTGTATATTACAACTAAATCCTGCTTGGTAACATCCACCTGGTTAATGTTTCGTATTTCTTTGTCGATACGCTTCAATCGTTTACGAAGCTCTGGAATGACATAAACCTTTTTAAAATCTGCTTTACTTTCGTCTTTCTCAAGTAAATAAAACCTCTTATTGAACTTATTGTTTTTAAACTGGTTAACCATTAATGCCTCGTACGACCATTTCGTAGGCATCACCTCGGCGATGAAAGGCACCTTATCGACGCGGCTTACCGTCCGGTTTAGTTTTTCAAAACTAAACATGGCTCCGCTCAAAATCATCATCGGAATCATCAACAGCGGAATTAATATGTAGATAGTTACGGCCGAATTAAAAGTAGCAGAAATATTCAATCCCAGCATATTGGCAAAAGCTGCGGTAGAAAAAAGCGCCATCCAATAGGGGAAGTACATACCTCGTATACCTAATATACTGTTTGCTATAATAACAATTAAAAAGGCCTGGATAGCACTGATTAAAAACAGGATGGTAATCTTGGAAATCAGGTAACTTGACCTGCTAAGGTTAAGAAATTTTTCACGCTTAAGAATCTTACGGTCTTTGAATATTTCTTCGGCACTTACCATAAAACCTAGAAACAGGCAAACTATTAACGACATGAAAATGTATACGGATATATTGTCGTTCTCCCTGAAAATGTAAACATTTGAATTGGGGTCTTCAATATATCGAATGATATACGCGAGTATAAATCCTAATACAGGAGCTTCAAGCAAGTTTAGCAAAACGTATTGCTTGTTCCCTATTTTCGAAAGAAAATCGCGGATGCCGTAAATCTTTAGCTGGCTAAACCAATTAGGTATGTTCAGCGATTTTGGAGGCTCTTCCTCGACCACATCTACTTCATCGTGGAAGAAGTTGTTTTGGTAGTTTTCCTCCCACTTGTCGGGTGAAACCTTTCGCACATCGGTATAGTTACCAAACTCATCGACCACATGTGCTTCGATAATATTGAATATTAGTTCCGGATTCACATTTCCGCACGACTGGCACTCTCCAACTTCACTGTTTATCTGGGCATCCATCCGTTTGAAATACATAACCCCTTCCACTGGATTGCCATAATAAATCTGGTAACCACCTGTATCGAGGATAATCATCTTGTCGAACATCTTATAGATGTCGGATGAAGGTTGATGGATAACAACAAAGATGAGTTTTCCCTTCAGGGTAAGTTCCCGTAAAAGGTCCATTACATTTTCCGAATCGCGCGATGAAAGCCCTGATGTTGGTTCATCGACAAACAATATCGAAGGTTGACGAATGAGCTCGAGTGCAATGTTGAGTCGTTTCCGCTGGCCACCACTGATAGTTTTATTCAATGGAGAACCTACTTTTAGATCTTTTCGATCAAATAGTCCAAGGCTCTGGAGTGTTTTGTGAACGAGTTCTGTAATCTCCTTTTCAGTTTTATCCTTAAAACAAAGCTTTGCATTGAAATAAAGATTTTCAAAAACGGTTAATTCTTCAATTAATAGATCGTCCTGGGGGATTAGGCCAATTACACCCTCCAGTTTATCTTTTTCGGTATGGAGATTAAAATTATTAATCAGCACTTCGCCCGAGGAGGGCGGATCGATTCCAGAGAGCACATTTAAAAGAGTGGTTTTACCAGCACCACTGGCACCCATTATTCCAATAAGCCGACCATGTCCTTCAGAAAAAGAAATATTCCGTAAGCCAAGGTTCCCGTTGGGGAACTGAAAACTGATGTTGTGAACATTGAAGGAGATCTTATTGGAAGTAATATCCGCAAGGAAATTAGCTGCCACATCGCTGTAGTATATGGGCGACCCTTTTGGTAATTTTACAGTGCTGCCACTGGCAAAAAGGTAAATTCGGGCATTGTTTACCGGAAGACCGTTTAAAAACAGCTCTTCGGTGCCGGTGTATTTCAGAAAATATAAATCGACACTCTTAATTCTAAGAATAAAGATATTGGTATCAAGATGCTTTGTATGCAGTGTTTTTGCATGGGAGTATGATGCCTTTTTGTCGTTTATTATACAGATATTCTGATCGTCAAGCTCTGTAGCTTCGTTTTTAACAACAAAAAGTTCGATGCTATTAAACTCTTCCTGGCTGATATTAAATACTTCGGCTACTGTATTAATAAGCGCCATGCGCTGATCGGTAAATTTCCTGTCGGCATTTACTATCTCAAATAAGCGCACAAGGGCTACAACCTTTTGCTTTTGGGTAAGTGTTTTATTGATTTTTTTACATAGACCGAGTGTACGTACCGAGTCCTTAACCGACGTTAATTTACCTTTCGCTTTTTGTTCGCCTTTTAAACCGGCATTTTGCTCAAAAAGTGAAAAGTATTCGGCTACTTTATCTGCTGTAATTTGCTGTTCAAGAAAATTCTTTACATATTCTACCTGAGTTTTCTCAACACCTTCGTCCTGTTTCGCGACGATGGCAAACAACTGCATTAAAGCCTTAAGAATCTCTTCACTCATCTAATGTATCACTCTTAAATTTGAAAAATAGGGTTCTTACCCTGCATAAGGA
>DNTK01000309.1 GCA_003508755.1 Bacteroidales bacterium
CCTTGTTACTGCTTCGGTAATGGCAGCACCCGGAGCTGTTGTAATAGCAAAAATCCTATTTCCACAAACAGAGAAAATCGATAAAACTATCTCTGTACCACGCGAAGAGGTTGGTCAGAATGTTTTGGATGCAATAAGTAAAGGTGCTTATGAGGGGCTAAAACTAGCTGCCAACGTAGCAATTATGTTGTTGGTATTTGTTTCCTTTATAAAATTGTTTAACATTTTTCTGGGTTGGGCAGGAAACATACCCATTCAGGATATTGGAGAAGTGAACTCCCTCTCGATAAATGAACTAATTGCTGCAAAGACGAAAGGATTTTATTCCGGTTTATCACTTGAATACCTGTTGGGACAAATATTTGCTCCACTAATGTGGCTAATTGGTGTGCCAAACGAGGATCTTTCTGTTCTTGGAAGGCTAATGGGGGAAAAAATAATTTTTACTGAATTTATAAGTTTCGACAACCTAAAAACCTTAATACGCCAGGAAGGTGCCATCACCTATCAGAAAAGTGTGATAATGGCAACCTTTATGCTCTGTGGCTTTGCTAACATAGCCTCGGTAGGCATTCAAATTGGAGGTATTGGATCCCTGGCTCCAAATAAGCGTGTGTTTTTATCACGCTATGGAATGCGTGCACTTTTGGGTGGAACACTTGCTTCACTGCTTTCAGCTACAATAATTGGTGCAATTGCCTGATTTTTTTTACTATTTTCACACATTGAAATAACTAATTGCACCATAATTCTCAACCCCTTTATTAATGGAAAATGGTAAGCTTTTAAATATTGAGAACTACCGTGACCTATTTAACCATTCGCCACTAGGTATATTTACAGCTACGTTAAAAGGAAAATACATTGAGGTGAATGACACCCTTGCGAAAATGCTGGGCTATGCCTCTCATGAGCAACTTCTTGAGTTGATAGATATTTCCAACGAGATTTACGCTGTAAAAGGCGAACGGAATAAAATTATTAAACAGCTTCGGGCACAAAAATCGATACTTACGCACGAAACCAGCTTCAAACGAAAAGATGGGAGCCTGATTACTGTAAAAATCAATTACAACCTTATTCAGAAAGCAAAAACCGAGAGCTACATTGTTGGACTGGTCGAAGATATTACAGAACAGGTAAGTCGTAAAAATGAAATTATCAGTGAAAAGCATACACTTTTAACACTTATTGAAAAAATTCCTGATTATGTGTACCTTAAAGATGCTTCAGGAAAAATACTCATTGCCAACAAAGCTGTTCAAAATGTTTTAAAGGAAAATAAAGGGGATATCCAGGCCGGATCGATCGCAGATGAGCTATTTGAAAATGATGAGACTACGCTTAATACGGGCGAAGTGCTTACCGAGAAACTGGTTGAAATAACATCCAAATCCGGTGTAAAAGACTTTATAAGTCTTACAAAATATCCTATCTATGATGAGCAGCAGAATATCAACGGAATAATTGGAATAGGAAGAAACCTTACTGAACTTAAACAAGCCGAACGACAAATCATAAAGAGCCAGGCTAACTTATCAGCGCTCATCGAAAGCTCAAACGATTTAATCTGGTCGGTCGATTCAACCTTAAAGCTGGTTACGTTCAACACTGCTTTTGCCAATTTTATTAAAACCCTGAACGGCAAAACTATTCATGTTGGTGATAATGCTGTTGATGTGTTTAACAGTGCCGAAAAAGAATTCTGGACAAAGTACTACAGCGATACGATAAAAGGAGAAAAACAACTCGAAGAAATTTCGTTTACTATAAACGGAATGTCGCAATATTTTGAGTGTTCTCTTAATCCCATTTTTACAAAGTCATTCAAAACTTCCGGAATTTCGGTGATTCTAACTGACATTTCAGAGCGGAAAATGGCTGAGCAGGCCATTCTTGAGAGTGAGGAGCGCTTCAGACAATTGGCGGAAAATACCAGTGATGCATTTATACTTTGGGACAATGCCGGGGTGCTGTATGCCAATCCAGCATTTGAGAAAATTTATGGCATTCGAATTGAAGATGCCATGGAAGATTTCTCAAAAATTGAGAGCCTCATAGAGGAAAACGATCGTAAACGATATATTCGAAACAGGAATAAAGAAACCTCGGGGAAACGAAATACCCGAAACCAACATTACCTGTTAAGAAAAAATCGTCGTACACTTAAAAAGATATGGACACGCCATTACCCTGTATACAATCATAAAGGAAAAATATACAGGTATGTTACTGTTACCAGCGATATCACAGAACAAAAAAATCTCGAGGAAGTACTGACCGCTACCCGATCACAACAACAAGCTTTGCTTGATAACATTCCATTTTTAGCCTGGCTTAAAGACAAAAACGGACGGTATATATCAATCAACCACCCCTTCTGCGATTTCTATCAATTAACGCAGGAGCAAATTATTGGGAAGACCGATTTTGACCTTTTGCCGCTTGATACTGCACAAAGGAATACAAAAATCGATAATGAAGTTCTTTCCTCCGGGGAGCGTAAACACATCGAAGATACGAGAAAAACTCCCTATGGCGAAGAATGGATAGAAATCTATAAATCGCCTATTTTTAATGAAAAAGGGCAGGTAATTGGACTTACTGGCATTAGCCGTGAAATTACTGACCGTAAGCGTCTTGAAGATGCGGTAAAGAAAAATGAAGAACATTTCAGGGCTCTTTTGAGGTATTCATCCGATGCCATTACAATACTTGATGAGTCTGGAACCATTAAGTTTGAAAGTTCGCTTCGCAACAGAATTTTAAACTTTACAGTGGAAGAGCTGGTTGGAAAACCCTTTAGTGAAGTTATTCATCCAGAAGATGTTTGGATATATGAGGAAGCTTTCCGCGACTCGATGGCAAATCCAGGTATTCAAATAAAAAAGGAATACCGAAGTTTGCACAAAAACAAGCGCTGGATATACGTGGAAAGTATTTTCACCAATCACCTTAATAATCCTTCGATTAATGGTATTGTTGTGAATACCCGGGATGTTTCGGATAGAAAAATGGCAGAGCTTAAAGAGCGTGCCTACCACAGCAATCTTATTTTCTTAAGCAACAGCGCCCTTGATCTGCTTTCGCTTTCTGATAAGGAAGACATCTTCAGGTATATTTGCAATAAACTGCACGATTTTCTTGAGAATTCTATTGTGCTCGTCACTGCCTATGAAGAAAACATTGACAGTTTTACCATTAAGCAAGTTGCCGGAACTGAAAAGTGGGAGAAAGAAATTAATACATTTTTTGGTGCATCGCTCATAGGAATGAGCTTTCCAAGAAATGAAGAAAACTCAAGAATCGATAATGCAGGTACAATCTCTACGCTTTCTGATTTATCTGGTTATTTCCCTGATTCTGATAAGCACCAGATTGCCGTAAAAGAATTATTAGAGGCCATTCAAGCAAATAAAATATATATTATTACTCTGGCGAGGCATAATAAGCTCCTTGGAAGTATTACAATTGTAACACTTAATAAAACCATTATTAAGTTCAAACATATCATAGAGACATTTGCCCACCAGGTTGCAGTGGCACTCCACCGGAGTCAGCTCGAGTTCGAACTGGTTACTGCAAAAACAAAAGCTGAAGAGTCGGATAGATTAAAAACTGCTTTTCTGGCGAATATGAGTCATGAGATCAGAACACCGATGAATGGTATTCTGGGGTTTGCAGAAATGCTAAATGACGCGCGACTGGATGAAAAGGAACGTAAAAAGTACCTGGATATTATTAACAACAATGGGAAGATTCTTATTAACCTTATCGATGATATTATTGACTTTGCAAAAATAGAAGCAGGACAGGTTAAGGTTATCAATCACGATTTCTCCTTAAATGTGCTGCTGGGGCAAATATACAATTCACTCTTAACCGATCGGCTGAAGCGCGAAAAATCGGAGGTTAAGCTCCGAATGCGAAAAGAATTTAGCGATGATGCTGCCTACATAAATAGTGACCCAAATCGCTTGCGCCAGATTATTACCAACCTTGTTGGAAATGCAATTAAATTTACAAGCAAAGGGTTTATTGAATTTGGTTACAGCTTAAAGGAAAATAATTTAGAGTTTTATGTGAGCGATACAGGTATTGGAATTGCCCCCAGTAAGCTCGAGCTCATTTTTGACCGGTTTGTCCAAGCCGATAATTCGCGCTCGAGAAAATACAGTGGCTCTGGGTTAGGATTAGCGATATCCAAAGGTTTTGTTGAGTTATTGGGCGGCAAAATGTGGGCAGACTCAGAGATTGGTAAAGGTTCTAACTTTTTTTTCACTGTCCCCTACGCTCCAGCAAAATCCAAAATTCAGGAAAACCGGGAAGAGAAGAAACCGAAATCGGAATACAACTGGAGCGGTAAGGTTTTTCTAATTGCAGAAGATGACTTTTTTAGTTATAAGTTTTTAGAAGGGTTTTTAAGACAAACCAATGCCGAGATACTACATGCCGATGATGGACAGAAGGCTGTGGATATTTGTAATAAAAACGATCACATCGATGTTATTTTAATGGATGTTCAAATGCCCGAAATGAATGGCATGGATGCTACACGCAACATAAAAAAATTTAGAAAAGAAATACCCATTATTGCACAAACAGCCAATGCTATTGCAGAGGAAAGACAAAAATGCTTTGAAGCTGGTTTTGATGATTTTGTTACAAAACCAATTAACATTACGGAGCTGTTTATGAAAATTGACCACTGGTTAAGTAAGTCAGGTAACTAAATTGGTGTATACATGGTTTACTTTTGGTATGTGTTGTTTGGTACAATAAGCGTTTATAGTGCTACGATACTTTATTTTAGTTTTCACTGGAGCAAAAAGGACCGCAATTCGGGTAATTCCCCTGGAAGCAAAACGAAACTTCCAAGTATATCTGTTGTTGTTGCTTACAGAAACGAAGCTAAACATCTTAATACATTAATTTCTTCGCTATCTTGCTTAGACTATCCAACGGAACTGTTTGAGTTGATACTGATAGATGATCATTCTGAAGATGCCTCTTATTCGATGGTCCTGCAGCAAGCAAAAAATAACAAAAACCTGAAAGCCCTTCAATTACCCAATTACCTTACTGGAAAAAAAGAAGCTTTAAATTTTGGTATTTCTAAGGCAAAAGGTGAGTTGCTGTCGTTCACAGATGCCGATTGTATTGTGCCACAAACATGGTTAAAAAGCTTAGCCACTTTCTATCTACTTCATTACAGACCTGAAATGGTCATTGGCCTGGTTGATTTATGTGCACCTGGTTGGTTACAAAAAGTATTCAGACTTGAATTCCTGTCGCTCATTATAAGTGGCGCCGGGGCTGCCAAAGCAGGAATACCATTTATGTGCAACGGAGCCAACCTGGCAGTAAAAGCAAGTGCTTTAAAATCTTTTAAGCACAATGCCACAATAGCATCGGGCGATGACATGTTTTTACTTCACTCCTTAAAAAAACAAAAAGCCGGTATTCTTTTACTAAAATCACGGGAGCATCTTGTTAAAACCAGAGCACCTTTGGCATTTAAGGACTTTTTTTTACAGCGCAGAAGATGGACGTCAAAATCTCTTCGCTATACTGATAAAAATGCCATTGCTGTAGCTATGATGGTGTTTTTGAGCAATAGTTTGCTTGCAGCCTCCTTGCTAACAGGATTTCTATCTGGCAGCCTTGCGCTGGCAGCTTGTGCTTTTCTGGTTAAAATGTCCGTTGATTTTATTCTTTTCCTCTCTGCAAAAGATTTTTTCTCCTATAGAGAAATTCTATGGTGGTATCCGTTTATGGCTATAGTATATCCTTTTTATATCTTTTTTACGCCATTTTCAGCAATAAAAAGGCCCTTCTCATGGAAGGGCCGTACATTTAAAGTATAAGCAGAAATATTATTATCGCACGATCGAGAACTCTTTGGTCGCTATTTTTCCATCCGTTTCAAGCCTAATAATATAAATACCTTCCTTTATAGGGCTTAGCTCATCACTAAGATCGATTGTGTTTTTACCACCCACAATATTTGGTGCAAGAGGTCCGACTAAAACACGACCTGATAAATCGGTTATTGATATTAAAACCCGGCCCTGCTCCTCACTATCAAGTTCCAGGAAAAAAGCATCACTCGCAGGATTAGGGTATAAGTCAAAATCTATCATTTGATTGGTTTCGTCGACGCTTGTTATTGACGATTTAACAGCATTTACATTATAAGCAGCCTGCATTCCTATAGTGGGTTCATTGTTTTTGCTGCTGGTAGTTGTTTGAATTAATACGAGCAATGGATATCGGTGAGCACTATTATACCATCTGTAAGTTACCATTTCAACATGTTGCGACGCATTTTCGAAATGTATAGTATACGATTTCTGCGATTTCACCCGCAAGGTATTTTCATATGCTACTCCGCCCGGTAATATAATAGTTCCCCAGGCATCGGCAAATACTTCACCGTTGCCTTCTATGTTACCCAGTTCCTTATCTCTCACATAATAGGTGCCATCGAAAGTAGAAGTTGATCGCTCATTAAAGGCAAAAGGGAATCTTATTTTCACGAACGGATTGTCATAAATTATCTTTGTACGTCCATCGCGCGAGAGATATCCGTAATGCTCAATGCCACTCTCAGATATATCGTAAAAGAAGCGTACTCCAAATTCTTCAAGTTCCGTATTTGCCAATGGAAATTCGGCATTGTCAGCATTGCTAATATGGCCTGTGAATTCCTTTATAGCATGTAGCTCAGAAAAATCCCAAAACTTGTTACTACCCGATTCACCTGCTTCAACATATGTGCAATATGTCATGGGATTATTGACACCTGTCTTTAAGGCATGATTGTTATGCGTGAGCACGGGCTGTGAAAAAACAGCGATACAGGCAAAAATGCCTATAATTAAACTAATTGGTTTCATAGGTTTGTAGTTTTTATTCATGACTAAAAGTAGTAATTAATAGGGAAAATTGCCTAACAATTAGTTGCCTAATTCAGACATAAATTTGATGCGCATTAAACGAATATCTTCGACAGAATACTCATCCTCGCCCAACTCTTCCAGGGCCTCATCGATAGTGCCTGGCTCTGTTTCTTCCATGAAATATTCATATATCGCCTCCTGGTGATCTTCATCTAAAACCTCATTGACATAATAGGTAATATCG
>DNTK01000059.1 GCA_003508755.1 Bacteroidales bacterium
AATGTAGGCTGTATCATTTCCGAATTAGCTTTACAATTTTCAGAGCCATATCAAACAAAACAATTTTTCCATTTGCATTGCGCTCAATATCAGCGCTTGCAGCATTGATTTCATTTGTGATTGCTAAAATATTTCTACCATTAATATAAGGATGAAACTTATGAGAAAATGATTTTTCCTTATCGGTTAAATAGACAATCGTTTCATTGTTTAGATTCATAATAAAGTTTTCGCGAACCAATCGGAGGGTATAATTAAAAAAACTCTTTAGTGGTTCCCGCCCCATTCCGGCCATCTCTTCAACCCATATATTTATTTCCGGAATATTACGCATATAGCAGAGCCGCATTAAGGTAGTAAACTTCTCAAAGTTATAGGCTCCTTCTTGCGAAGTTTCAATAATTTCCAGGGCAGAGATATAATTGCCACTTGCTAACCTGGCAACACTTCTTGCCTCTTCAATGGGTAAAGATTTTCTTGCAATGAGTGCATCAACCAAAACAGAATCACTAATTCTTGACAATTTAACAGGTTGTGTCCGCGACGAAATGGTTAATAAAACCTGCTCAGGCACTTCAGATACCAGTAAAAACAATGTCTTTGGTGGTGGTTCCTCGATAAGCTTAAGCAACATGTTGGCCGATGTAGCATTCATTTTCTCAGGCAACCAGAAAACCAGGAATTTATATTCGCTTTCGAACGACTTCAGATTAATCTTGTGCATAATCGCTTCACTCTCGTTCTTCGATACTAAACCCTGTTTGTTCTCGATGCCCATGACTGAATACCACTGGCTGCTATAGAAATAAGGATTTTTAACAAGGTTCTCACGCCAAAGAGCAATGAAATCGTCACTCACAGGATCCTTTTTAACCGATTTGGAAGTGTTTACCGGAAAGGTAAAATGCAGGTCGGGATGTGTCAGGTGTTCAAACTTTTTACAGCTCGGACACACTCCACAGGCATCCTTATCAGAACGGTTAGTGCAAGCAACATACTGAGCATATGCAATGGCAAGTGGTAGGGTGCCTGAACCTTCTGGTCCGTAAAACAATTGAGCATGAGGAATACGCCCTGATAGTACAGATTTTCTAAGTTGTTCCTTTGTTTTCTCCTGTCCTATTACATCGTTAAATCGCATGGTCCCAAAAATACGCAAAGTATTTAAAACATGTCTTTTCTTAATTATATATAGTAAAAACCATGTGTATTTTATCATTATTAATTAATTGTGAACTTAATAACAATAGTCAAATACTGACATCGCTCATTACAATTCTTTTGCTACCTTTGTGCTCCTATTGTAAAACACAAAAAGTTTTAAGTATGCAACTAATTGATAATTACAATTTTGCCGGTAAAAAAGCCATCGTAAGGGTTGACTTTAACGTGCCGCTTGACAAAGACACACTGGCTGTCACTGATGATACCCGAATTCGTGGTGCCTTGCCCACCATTCAGAAAATTCTGAAAGATGGTGGTTCTGCAGTTTTAATGTCGCATTTAGGTCGTCCAAAAGAAGGACCAGAAGATAAATTCTCGCTTAAACATGTGGTTCCTTCCTTATCAGAACTACTTGGTAAAGAAGTAAAATTTGTGGATGATTGCATCGGCGATAAGGTGCTTAAGGCCAAAGCTTCTCTGAAACCAGGTGAAGTGCTTGTGCTTGAGAATCTTCGCTTTTACAAAGCCGAAAACAAAGATAAAGAGGCTATGCCAGAGTTTGCAAAGCAATTAGCCGAAGGATGCGATGTATATGTAAACGACGCTTTTGGTACCGCACACCGCAGCCATGCTTCAACAGCTGTTATTGCCCAATTTATGGAATATAAAATGGCTGGATATTTATTGGAAAAAGAGATTAAATTCCTTGGTGATACAGTTGCCAATCCAGAAAAACCATTTGTAGCCATTGTTGGTGGCGCAAAAGTTTCTGGTAAACTGGAGGTGCTCACTTCATTCATCGAAAAAGTAGACAGTATCCTAATTGGTGGCGGTATGGCCTATACATTCTTAAAGGCCCTGGGCCATGAAATTGGAAATTCGCTTGTGGAAGAAGAACTTATTGATACCGCAAAAGAAATTCTAGCCAATGCCGAAAAAAAAGGTGTAAATTTCATGCTGCCGGTAGATAACCTTGCCGCAGATAAATTCGATAACGATGCAGACATTCAGCTTGTTGGGTTAGATATTCCTTCAGATCGAATGGCATTGGATATAGGACCTGAAACCATTAAACTATATGCCGAGGAGATAGCCAAAGCAAAAACAGTTGTGTGGAACGGACCAATGGGTTGTTTCGAAATGCCCAATTTCTCAAAAGGTACTTTTGGTGTTTGTAAAGCTGTTGCTGATTCCACAGCAATTTCAATAATTGGAGGTGGGGATTCGGTTGCTGCTGTAAACCAAAGTGGCCTTGCCGATAAAATGAGTCACATCTCAACCGGCGGTGGAGCATCACTTGAATTTCTTGAAGGAAAAGTCCTTCCGGGAATTGCTGCAGTGCGCGATTAACAGCCTTTAATAACAATATTTCAATATTAACCCGAATTGGCGTATTTTTACACCTCTTCGGGTTTTTTATATCCAAACAAGTACAACTGTAATAGTAACATTTAAGATCTTACATACATGAACTTTAAGAAAATTACAATATTAGGAGGCGGCAACTTAGGTTCTTCGATTGCTCAGGGCATTATCGATAAAAAGCTTACAAATCCTCAGAACATTACCATTACCAGACGAAGGGTTCATTTGCTTGATGCTTTGAAGAATCAAGGTGTTACTGTTTTATCTGAAAATGAAAAAGCTGTGGAAGGCTCCGATTTGGTCATTTTTGCTGTTAAGCCACATCAGATTAATGGTTTACTGGAAAAAGTTGCACCCACCATCAAGGCTCAAAAACCAATTGTTGTCTCAGTAATAACAGGTGTGACAATTAGTCAATTAAAGAAAGCTTTGCCAGGAATAAATGTTGTAAGAGCAATGCCAAACACGGCCATTGCACTTGGAGAATCGATGACTTGTATTTCTGGAAACGGTGATTCAAAAAATACCGAAGAACGTGTTAGGAAATTCTTTGGGCAACTTGGTGAAGCTATTATTATTAACGAAGAACTTATGGGAGCAGCTACGGTAATTGGTGCCTGTGGTGTTGCTTTTGCCCTGCGTTTTATGCGTGCCATGTCGCAGGGAGGAATCGAAATTGGATTTGGAGCCGAAGTATCCCAGTTAATTACTGCACAAACTTTAAAAGGTGCCACACGACTAATTCTGGAAAGCCAAAACCATCCCGAAAAAGAAATTGATAAGGTTACCACGCCCATGGGAGTGACCATTTCCGGGCTGAATGAAATGGAACACCAGGGATTTAGCTCAGCTGTAATTAAAGGACTTTTAACCTCCTTTAATAAACTCGACCTGGTAAAATTAAAAAAGGACAACTAACCTTTCATCTTAAAAACACAGCCCATGAACCCGAAAAATAACTTTCCTGAATTCCTTTTTGAACATTACAAGAAATTTAAAAGAACTGTCCCATCGATGATAAAGGCACATGC
>DNTK01000233.1 GCA_003508755.1 Bacteroidales bacterium
CTTTTTATTGGCTATTTTCGCCTTTAGGGGAGTTTTATAACTATCGATGCTATAATCGCGGGCTTTTTGATGTTTAGCCTGGTATTCTTTTTTATTTTCCTCATCAGGCTCCTGGCTGTAAAGTTTTGGCAATGAAAATGATAGAAAAAACAAAATTACGTAACACCCAAATCGATACATTCTTCCCTCGAATTTATTTAGAAGTTTCTACGTGATGAAACTGAATTTGTTTGGGGAATTTATAAAAATTTTAGATACGATTTAAAGTTATTAGTGCAATCTCGGGACGTATTCCTACACGACCCGGAAAACCAATAAATCCAATGCCTACACTAACAAAAAGCTTTTGGTCGTTTTTCTTGTACAATCCTGCCCATCGTGGATATTTAAATTTTACCGGACTCCATTTAATATTTTTATAATTGATGCCAAACTGCATACCATGGGTATGCCCGGAGAGTGTTAAATCGATATCAGTTTTATCCAAAACTTCCGCATCCCAATGTGAGGGATCATGTGACAGTAGAATTTTATAGGGAACAGTGTCAATTTTGCTTATGGCAGTATCCAAATTCCCATATTGAGGAAAAGGAGGTAATCCCCAATTCTCGACTCCTAATATCCCTATTTTTTCATTTTTCTTTTCAAGTACGATGGCGTCATTGTTCAAAAGCTTGAATCCAATTTGATGCTGGAGCGATTTAAGTTTATCAAGATTTTCTTGTGCCTCAAGGCTCGATTTCCATCGAACATATTCTCCATAGTCGTGATTTCCTAGAACAGAATATACACCATGCTTTGCATTTAGTTGTTGTAATTGGGGGATAAATTCTTCAACCTCACCCGCCACATTGTTTACTAAATCGCCTGTAAAGAGTATAAGATCAGCTTCAAGTGAATTTATCCGGTTTACAGCTTCCTGTATTCGTTCAGGTTTTCCATAGTAACTTCCTATATGCCAATCCGATATATGCACAATCTTAAACTTATCAAAAGCTTTTGGAATGTTCTGGCTTTCGATGCGAACAGTATTGACCTTATAATGATACTTGCCATGCACAATACCATAAAAAGTAAAGAAAAAGAGGAACGAGGAGAGAATTGCGCCGGTATATCTAAAAAATTGATTATTTGCAAGTTGCAGAGAGGGATTAAACTTATTAATTAAGAAAACCACACCATTGGATAAATCATTGCCTAATTCGAATGCCGAAAAGATTAGTTTAGGAACATAAAACAGTATCATCACACCCATAAAAGTGTAAAAGGTGCGATAATACAATTTCCCTGAATTTAATTCAGGCATTTTACGAATAATTACAAATGTCATTACACTTATAAATAAGGGGATAAGCCAATAAATAGTTCCTGAAATCCATTTTGCGCTTGCGCTCCAGTCTGCAGATAACTGTCTTAAGCCTCTAAAAGCATATACATCAACTAAAAACAATATAGCCAATACTATAAATACAAATTTTCCCGGGCCTCCTTGCATATTTTCCTTTTAAAATGAATAATTACGAGTTATAACAATTTGCAGAAACATTAAGTTCTATTGTTCATTGATTAAAAGTACCATCGGTTTTTTCAACAAAACTCTGTATTTAGGTGAAATATGCCAGTTAATCGATTAAGACCCCCTTTACACCGGCATAATTTATCAGACCTTAAGATTTTTTAAAAAATACCTCGTAATAAGCAACTCAAAATTAAAATTTGAGTATAAGCAGTTCAGTATGTATTAATTTTAAAAAAAGGAATTCAAAATGAAGAAAGTAAGGGTAATAGTTGTTTTATTTTTGACATTATCAGCACTTAGTGCGCAGGTGCCTCAAAACATGCTTCCATCAAAAATGGCACGAGAGCAAATTATTGAGCACAAAGCATATACAATGTCTTACAGCTCGAGCTATGTGGTGCCATCATGGCTGGCATATAAAGTCACCAACCCGACTGTTAATAAGGAGGCAACTGTTAAGGGTAAATACATTCCTGATCCAAAAATTACTACTCGTGCTGCCAGTAAAAAAGACTACAAAAAGTCTGGCTACCTGATGGCTCAATTGTGTAATTACCTCGACGTGATGCACATCGAAGGAGCTGCTGAAGAGACATTTTATACATCGAATATTGTACCCATGAAGCTTGCCTTTTATCAGCATATGTGGTTAAAAACAGAAGATCTCATTCGATTGTGGCTGAGAGATAAAGAAGCGTTTTATGTGTTCACTGGCCCCATCACTAAAGATGCACCCTTCCCAACAATAGGTTCAAACAAAGTATCTGTACCAAAGCATTATTATAAGGTTGTTTACGATCCAGATAACCAGGAGGCTATTGCCTTTAAGTTTAAGAATGGCATGTCTTCAGGAAGTTTAAAATCCTACAGTATGTCAGTAGCAGATTTGGAAAAAATTACAGAAATTGATTTCTTCCCGGGGTTTGATGAATCACTTAAGGAACGATTGAAATCGAAGGTGAACTATGAGTTCTGGAATTTCGAATTGGAAGAGGAATTATAACTTTTAAAACCTCACATGTATATTTTTCAGGAATACACCATTTTAAAATATAAAAAGAGGCTGTCCATAAAGGATGGCCTCTTTACATTTTGATTAAAAGCTTAATAGAATAGGTTAAAGGAAATTTTATCGCTTACCAACAATATAGTCTTCGAGTTGATTAATGGTATTGTTTTGTGCCTGAATAATTTTGTTTACTACATCACCAATAGACACAATTCCAAGCAGCTTCTCACCCTCATCCATAACAGGCAGGTGCCTTACCCTGTTATCGGTCATTAGTTTCATACATTCGTTTATGGTTGTAACTGGTTTTACTGCATAAACGCGGTCGGTCATCAATTCTTCAACTTTTGAATCGCGTGAGGTTTTTCCCATTAAAACAAGTTTACGGGCATAATCGCGCTCAGAAAAAATTCCTTGCACTTTTTCGTTTTTAAGCACTAAAACAGCTCCTACATTGTTGCCGGCCATTTTTTTTAATGCTTCATAAACTGTGGCATCCGGATCAACTGTAATACAATCGTATCCCTTGGTCTCTAAAATATCTTTTACTGAATACATAAATATGGAATTAATAGTTAATACTCGATTTCAATTTGGTATAAGTTACTGAATAGTTGATACTTTTCAAAACAATATAGCACTATCGCTTTAAGAGGGTCACAACCAGTTGCCATGGCTGTCAGGTTCTTTCTTAACTACTTTATTATGCAGTAGTTTTTCAATAATCTTTAAAATATCATGCCTGATTTTTGTATAAAATGGTTCAATCTCATGCGAAAGTTTTGTGCTGAATAATTCCGACTCCACAATCTCCACGGCCAGAATATGAACCTGAACAGGAACTTTTATCCCGAGCCTTTCTGCAATTCTGTTTGATGACCGAAATGTGATGTTATGAAAGCTTGTTAAATGCAAGGTATCCTTAAAATTATCTGGAGTAAAATGATAAATGGTTGCAGGAGGATGGTGCCCTGTTTTAATACCATCCAGGATGATAGCCTTTGTATAACCATCCATAAGTTCCAATACTTGCATACCACTTTCAAAAACCTCTTTGAACTCTACATCAGGTTCTTTAATTCGTTGCTGTAAATCGCGAAGCAATCGAATGCCTATGCCGTCGTCCGACAAGATATCATTGCCCATACCCATGACTAATATTTTCTGACTCGTGCTCATGTTAGAAACTATTTTCTCCTTATTGTTCTAAATACATCACCATTCATATTTCTGAAATGAACAACCAAAGGCATTTTCCCTGGCAAATGATGGGTCGCACATGAGAAGCAGGGATCATATGCTCTAAAAGCCATTTCAATCATGTTTAATATTCCTGAGTCTACCTTTATGCCTTGATGAATAATTTTCTGAGCAGCTTTTTTCAACGACATACAAATGGCTGCATTGTTATTGGTTGTACCCACAACGATGTTCACTTTTGTAACAATGCCTTTTTTATCGGTCCAATAGTGATGCGTGAGTGTACCGCGCTGTGCTTCAACAGTTCCAACTCCCTCTCCTGTAAATTTAAAATCTCGATTTTGCAGTTCATTTCCAATTATCTCATCATCGCGGGCGAGGTCTAAGCAATGCTCGGCTGCATACAACAATTCAACGAGGCGGGCCCAATGCATGGCAAGCGTTGAATGCACAGGCTTTCCTCCAAATGTATTATACATGTTCTCAAATTCTTTTTGTGCTAATGGAGTAGCCATTCCCTCTGAAACATTCAGGCGTGATAAAGGTGTGGCCTGGTAAACACCTGAATCATTTCCTTCGTTAAACCCATTCCAACCCATCTTTTTTAAGTAAGGAAATTTTAAATAGCTCCATTCTTCAACCCGCTCTTCAATAAAGTTCAGGTAATCTTCGGGCAAATATTTATAAAGTTCTATGCCATCAATATTCACCACCCTTATAGAGCCGTCGTAAAAGTTTACTTTATTATTGGTGTCGACCATACCCATGGAATGGATTTTCAGGTTGTAAGGACCATTCAAAATAAGATCTACATAGTCGTTATTTCCCAGAACAACATCTTTGAAAAGATTGAGCGAAAATTGGGCGAACTCAACAAAACCCTCTGCCTTATCCACTATATCGAACCGTTGTTCTTCGCTGAGTCCCTTGCGAACGCCGCCGGGAATATTCATAACCACATGTGTCTGATGTCCACCCAGCAAGGCTTGAATTTCTTGTGCTAACCTGCGTTGCTTGATTACTTCTGTTCCCACCTCTTTTCCTACTTTCCCAATAACACCTAAAATATTTCTATCTTCGGGTTTTGCATTGGGACCTACCACAAAATCAGGTGCAGCCAGGGCATAAAAGTGTGCAATATGACTGTGAACAAAGTGCGCCATATAAAACAACTCCCGTAATTTTCGGGCGGTGGATGTAGGTTCTACCCCATAAACTTTGTCGGCAGCTTTCCCGGAGGCCATGTGGTGGCATCCTGGGCACACACCACAAATTTTAGTAACAATTTGCGATAATTCCTCGACGGGCCTGCCTTCACAGAATTTTTCAAACCCCCTTAACTCCGGTACCTGGAAATATACATTATCCACTTCACCTTCATCGGTGCAGAATATCTCGATTTTGCCATGACCCTCAAGTCGAGTTATTGGATCAATTGTATAGCGTTTCATTTCAGTACTTTTTTAGGTTTCGGACTGTTGATGCACAATTTTTTTATGGAATATGGCAGCCGGCAGGCTATAGCGGTAAAAAGTTCCTGCAGGATCTTCAAGATCTTCCATGATTCTTTCTATTTCCTCTGGATTATTCGAATCAATAATGGTTGCAATGGACGACATCATCTTGGCTCCAGGGTCGGTAAGTCCTTCCGGAGGTCCATAGCAGCCGCGACAAGGACTGTTGCCTTCAATACACCTGTGACCACAACCACAACGCGTAGCTGGTCCCATACATATTATTCCTTGCTCCAAAAAGCATGTTTCGCCATCGTCTTTTATTTCGAACGGGCGTTTAAACTGTTTAATACTTTTAGTTTCGGTGCGTTTGCGTGAACATTCGTCGCATTGAGCTTTATCTATTGCTCCAATTACAGAACCATTAGGCGGCAACTCTTCCTTGTTAACAATGGCCAAAAATACTTCTACTAACCTTTCGGTTTGTGGAGGACAACCAGGAAGAAAGAAATCAACATCCACTACCTGATTCAATGCCCTTACCTCGCCGTAAAATTCCGGTAGCTCAAGTATACCCTCTTTAACCTTGACTTCGGTTTTGGGCAAAGTGTGTTTATTGTTAATGGTTGATTCGCTTTCGAAATATACCCGATTCAACAATTCCTGCCTGGTTGAGAGATTTGCTAATCCGGGAATACCTCCAAGATGTGCACACGAACCATAAGCAACCAATATTTTTGATTTTTGTCTGAGCAGATGGGCCATTTCTTCATTTTCACTGTTTCTTATGGCACCGTTATACAAGGTTAAATCAATATGGCCATCAGGCATATCTTTCACATCGTCGTATTTGGTATCGAGCGCGATGGGCCAGAAAACCAGGTTGGCATGCTCAGTAACTGTAAAGAGCTGCTCATGAACATCCAATACGGAAACACAACAACCCCCACAGGCAGCTCCCCAATAAACAGCCATATTTATTTTTGGTTTTTCCATTGTATTTTAGTTTAGCGTGTTAAGCCAATTATAGCTTTAGATGAACTCTGTTTATTCAAATTCTTCCATTGCGTGTTTAACCTCACAGGGACCCATTTTTCGAATGGCCTCGGTAAACTCATTACTCAGCTCGGCAAACTGTTTACCTTCACTGGCACTTATCCATTCCAGCCTGATTCTGTTTTTGTTCATTCCCATTTGCTCCAGGTACTTTTGAATAAGATAAAAGCGTCGCAGGCATTTATAATTTCCCTCATGGTAATGACAATCGCCGGGATGGCATCCACACATTAGCACACCATCGGCCCCTTCGCGAAAAGCTTTAAAAACAAATACAGGATCAATTCTTCCTGAACACATTATTCTTATGGTTCGGGTATTGGCAACATATTTAATGCGTGATGTACCTGCTAAGTCAGCGCCGGTATAGGAACACCAGTTACATAAAAAAGCAACAATTACAGGTTCAAAGGTTTCCATAATTTTATATTTAAAGCAGTGGGATAAT
>DNTK01000106.1 GCA_003508755.1 Bacteroidales bacterium
CATGCGATCAGAATTGGCTTCGCAGTATTTAAATTAAATAATTCATGGAACGCTATCAATAGAATACTAATAGCACAACAAATAAAAAATAAGGTCATCTCAGTATTCTATTTATTGTGTTTAGTATTGCTGTACTGTAAACATCAATTGTAAATTTTCTTTTTGCAGTTTCGAGACCAGTTTGACCAAGTTTTAAATATAATTCTTCGTCATTCAATAATTTTTTCATTTGTTCAAATAGATCACTAACATCATCATAGAGCAATCCGCTTTCACCATTTACAATTATTTCCGGGATTCCACCACTGTTCTTCCCAATAACTGGCATCCCTTTTGACATAGCTTCTACGACAACCCTGCCAAATCCCTCCATTTTAGAACACACTAAAAGCACATCTATGTTATTATAAATCTCATCAATGTTTTTATTAAAGCCCTTTATTAAAATATTATCAACTAAACTGTTAGTTTTAATATAGTTTAAAACCTTACGCCGATACTTGCTTTCCACAAAATCTCCGTATATATGCAGATAGATTTGTGTATGAAAGCAATCAACTAAAGTCTTAATAGCTCTAATAGCTTCTAGTTGTCCTTTTGATTCACGAATTACACCTAGGATACCAAAAACAATCCCTCTATTTTTTGGGTAATGACGATTTTGGTTTCTAATTTCATGCAAGAAGATTACACCATTATGAATAACTTCAATTTTTGATGATTGAACTCCCTTTACAATACTTTCTTTTATTGAATTAGATATAGTAATGACCTGATCTGATTTGGCTATTTTTTTTAATAAATTTTTTTCTCCAAAAAAGTACCTTAGATTGTAATCTTCTATTCTAAATTCTCTGATATGCCACAAATGGGGTATACCTAGTTTCATCGCTAATGTATAGCCATTAGTTATCACAGAGCTGTTACTGTAAATTAAATCTGGTCTAAATTTTTTTGTTTTCCTTTTTATTTGAAGATTCACAAATCTTTGCAACAACAACTTTGGTAAACATTTTATCAAACCTAAAAAATCATCATAATATAAACGAAAAAGCTTTTGGTGAACAATAATTACGTTAAGTCTTTCCAGTTCTTTATCCAGCTCTCCTGCTTTTGGGGCTACTACCATAAACTGTATATTGGTATTAATTGTACCTTTGATAAAGCCAATTAATGATCTATTTGCGCCATAAAGTGAAGAATAATGGGTAAACACTAAAATATTCATCTCTCTGTCAACAAATTTTTCTCGATGAGTAGTTTATGTACATCATATAATCTTTTAAGAGGATCCAAAAAACAATATTTATTAATCAGTTCATCTTGCGCCCTTTTATGCTTCAAATACAAATCATTGTCTAATTGTAATTTCTCCATAAAAGAAATGATCTCATTTATACTTCTAAAATTACCCCTTTCCCCTAATAGCCTTTGATAGTTAGGGGTAAATTGTCCTCTAGTTGATAAACATAAACACCCAGATGAGGCGGCTTCAATTAGTGCATTCCCCCGCAGATAATGATTTGTATGCGTTAAGAAATATTTAACTTTTACCAGATTAGATAGTCTTATTGCAATATCTCTACTATTACAATACCAATTTATACCTATATTCCTTTCCATTCTTTCAATTGCAGACAAGCATAATTCTTCCTTTGTATAAAACTCCAATGCAATTTGATCCTTTTTGACTTTATCATAAAGAGATTCAATAGATTTGGCACTAGAAAATGAATAGGGGAAATCTAATTCAATTGGATACTTAGGCCGCCAAGTAAATGTAGGAAATGGAAGCTGTACGGTTTTATTACAAGGGAAATAAACGTTTCTATATGTAAATTTATACCTGAGTTCTTGATTCAGAAATACATGGTAACCCTCTATTATATTGCCTCTAGATGAACGTTTATAAACTCCCATGCATGGTTCACCTGGCATATAACACCATAACACTTTTGGATATTTTTTAACAAATTTTGATGGAAAACAAATATCGATGCTGACAATAATATCATACTTAGTCCAGTCGATTTCATTAAGATTTAAGGCCAAAGAGGCTTGCGTCCTTCCTTTTGTATGCGGTAACTCAGTGTGGACTTTCTTTGCAATGTCTTCATAATACTTAATCTCTCTTTGAAAACAATCATAGTGCTTTTCTTGCCAAACGCTGCACTCTTTCTCGAAAGATGTTTTCACAATAAAAAAATCTGCATCACACTCCTTTAACAAGCCCACTGGGCCAGCCCTCCTTAAGGACGATTTTAATACACTTATTGCTGGCTGAAAGGGTTTAATACAGTATAAATCTTGATATACATCTTGTTGAACCAGTGCTATCTTTTTAAAATCCATTAAAAGATAAAGTTGTAATTATTAGATGTCTGTGCATAACAAAATGAGTCATTAATGGTTAAAAATTTATACCCAAACCTTCTTTGGCAAATTTTCATTATCTCTTTTTCACCATCTCTGTTAGTATCATCAAGAAAAATTATATACTCCTTTTGAAATCTTTTTTGCATAAATTCGAATGCAGGATATCTTGATAGCATAATATCTTTCCTAAAGGCAATTGGGCCATCAATTAATACGGAATCAAACCTAATATGGCCAATTGCTTTTTCAAGTATACTGGAATCATACCATTTGCTGTTTTTTAGAGAAAAGTTGCACTCCGTTAATGGGGCATGAATAAATTTCACTTTCGATTTCTGTTCAATTGATAAATAGCTGTCTAGAACTTTAATCCACTCTCTGCTTTCATCAATTGACACAAAATTGATATCTAAATTTTCATGTGCTATTAGATTAGATAAAACCAAAGTTGAAATGCCGCTACCAAATTCAACAACAGATGTACGTTTATTTATTATTATATCGTTGATCCAGTTCATTAGCGAGTGTGGCCTTAGGGAAGAGGATGTTAAGGCAAAATATTTTTCAGGGAAAAAATCTTTCAACCACATTAAGGCAATAGAATCTTGACTAATCTTTGGTGATTGTATAATTTCTTTAACAATTGTTTTAATTTTATTTAACATTTTTTCTTTTTTTAATTGTAACAAAGGAAGGTTTTATACAAAATAGTTGAATAAAGAATAATTCCCTTGTTTCCGGGAATATAAAATTTATTAAAACCGATGAAAACAAGATGGAAAGGAGACTGGCAATCGTGGCCCCTATGGCACCATAATGTGGGATTAACCATAGGTTAAGTAATATATTTAAGGCTACACCAACGAGATTAAGAATAAGAAAAGCTTTATTTTTAGAATGAGCAATAAGGAATCTCGAAGCAATACCTTTTAGAGCAATTAAATTGAGAATCCAGATGTGTATTATAAAAACGTAACCTGCATCTTTAAACTCATTCCCATAAATAAAATTAATTAATTGTTTCCCTGATAAAGTCCCTCCCAAACTAATAATTATGGCTAGTAACATTATGTGTCTTCCAATTGTCACTAACCTTCTATTAAATTCTTTCTTTCTGTTTAAAGATTTTAATACCCAAGGGAAAAAAGTCTGAAGTATAATTTCAGGTATAAAATATGTTGCTTCTATTATTCTTAAGGATGCACTGTATATGCCTAATTCAGCATAATTTGCTATTTCTTTAATAAATATTTGATCCATTTTGAAATATAGCCAAGCAGCCATACTAGAAAACATTAATGGTGCTCCTTTTATTATAAATGAAATTGCCAATTTCTTTTCAAACTTCCATTTCCCAATACTTATTGCAAATTTTTGATTGTAAAATATCAATATTAGAGCAATCAAACCAAACTCTGTCACATAGCTTAATGAAAAATATATCAAATGAGCATTTATAAGTATTAGATATAGTTTGATTATGGATGCCACCAAAAACCCCCCTAACTTAGCAATTACAACATATTTGGCCTTTACAATTGATTGAAAGAAATAATCAATTATATCAAAGGATTGAAAGATGAAAATAATTGACAAAAAAATCACTAATCCCCCAACAACATCTTTCTGATTTGCAAAAAATATTGAATATAAAATGCAGCCAGCAATTGATATAACTCCAAACAAAACCTTTACTACAAATACAGAGCCGAGGATTTCTTCTTTAGAATCACTTATAACTAATTCCCTTACAATGATTTGTGAAAGTCCCCAGTTTGGAATGATCTGTATTAGCATTATTACAGTAATAGCAAAATTCCACTGGCCGAAGTCTTCGGTACCAAGATACCTAGCCAACATTGCCCCAATTAATATTGCAATTGGTAGCCTAACTATTTTTTCTCCAATGAGCCAAAAAATATTTTGACCATTTTTAGATTTTAGAAATAGCTTTTGTTTCTTTAATTGCTCAGAGATCAATTGTTTTATCTTGATAGTATCATGTAAACTAAATAGATAAATAATATAAGCGTACTAATATTAACTTTAGGGAAATCAATGTAAGTCCTATAATTATGGTTATTATAATAGTTATTGGTCGATCTGGTTTAGACTTTTCCACCGGCACTTTTACCGGCTCCAAAACCGTAAAAACCGGCGTTTCCTCCTTTACCTTTATCTTAGCCTGCTCCAGTTGAGTAGCCAACCCTTTATAAATATCAAAAGCCAGATTATACTCATTTTGCAGTCGCTGAGATTCAGCCTGGGCAAGAGCAGTTACAACATTTCTATTGCGGTCATTAAAAAGTGCCAAGACTTCCTGTGATTTTTCAAATTCAGTTTTAGCTTCATCAAACCTAGCCTGTACAAAATCAAAGTTTTCTTTTGCCTTGCTCACTTTATAATTGGTGACGTATTCGGTCAAGAGGTCTATGCTCAATTGTGCTAATTCTGCTGCCGCCAATGCATCTGGCATTTCTGAAGTCAATGTCAAAATGCCTGTCTTAGTATCTACATCTACAGAAACTCTTTCACGGTATTTCTCCAATAGCTCTGTATCATCTTTGCTCAGCCTTATAATTTTTCCAGTCTCTTGATCTTCTGATATTACTTCATCTGATTTTGTTAACCATGCCTTTACCTGAAAAGGAAGCCCAACCGTGTATTTAAATATCAGACTTAATACAGATGGCTTATCTATTTCTTTAAAAAAGGTATATGAGCTAACCGTAGTATCTTGTTTTTCAAATTCAATGGGTTCTTCCCAAACCTTCATGATAAATGGAACACTTTGGGCTATTTGAGGATAAAGCTCCGGTGTTAATGCTCCAGTCCCTCCCATATCAATGTTTATTCCAGCTAATCCGGCTAAACTTCCCAATCCTCCCAGATTCGACTTAATCCCTTCCTGGTTTTCAGGCATCAACTTGCAACTGGCTTCATATTCCACCTTGCTACCAAAAGCGATCATCAAACCAATAATCAAAAAGACACCCGTGACCTTTAGGATCAGCTTTCTTCCTGCCCAAATAGTCTTAGCCACCTCGATCAGGTCGATCTCATCGTCTTTGATGATAGGTGTTTTCATATGTTCTTTTTGTTCCTGCAACTATTTTTACCTTATTGGATATTGTTATATTCTACTTTTGAGCTTTTCTATTCTGATAAAATCTTTTACCCAGATTACTAATATGGTCCATAAGATTTTTATTACTAATTGAGTTTAGTACCAATACATCAAAAGAGTAGGGTAAACATGTTTTCTCTTCCAACTCAATTCTCAATTTATTTAAAGTAGCCCGCGAAACCCTATCCCCTTTCAGTGCAAGATCAATATCGGAGCCTTTTTTATAATTGCCCATAGCTCGCGACCCAAAAATGATGGCTTCCTCGATTTCCGGGAAAAGTGCAAGCTTGCAACATATTTGATTAATATAAGAATCCTTTAACCCGAACACTACAATTCCTTTTTTAACAATACAAACAACATCGCTATCTGATCAAAGTAATGCTTTACAATATCATTTACAACAGACCTAAAAACATCTTCATTATAAGCATGAGCCAAAACATTCCTTTTGTCCAACATTTCAAGCCACAGTTCACCATCATCTATTAATTCATTGCGATAACTCTCTTTTATTATATCCCTCGGGTATTTAGCATCAACACCCTTACTCTCCAGAAAATCTTTTAAAGTTTTCCATGCCAATTCAAATGTGTATTCAAATCGCTGTATTAAGCCTTCTTTTTCCAAATCTGAAAGTTGATCAACATTTCCAACAACTTGAGAAAGCTTGTCATAAGCCCTGGAAAAATTCTCAAACCTTTGACGCCAGCGGATATCTTTATCATTTTTTTCCATCATCTCGTCAATTGTTGAACGACCAGTGCCAACGTGGCAATACTTGTACTCAAAGCAATCCAGGCCTGAACAGACATGGGCTGCCGGTCGGGCTTGCTGGGTACAATGATTTCAGCTCCAGCTTCAACTTTTGGGTAGTTGTTCCAAAACAGGAATTTTCTTGTCCGATCTACTGAGCCATTGGCATAGAGAATATATGTTTTCTTCCTCCTCGCATCTTCAGAGAATCCTCCTGCTTTTGAAATATAGTTTTTGAAAGATAAAACATCATCATATCTGACCGTAATGGGATATAGTAATTCTCCCCTTAATCTCACTGTTTGTAATTGCCTGGGTACGGAAAGTATATCTCCGTCCTGTAGAATCAGATCATACTTAGATCCCGGATTTTTCAAGATCTCCTCCAGATTAATACCAATTGTTTCATATTGCAATGCCGAAGCTGCAAGATTAATGGAATCCTTTTCAACCAACTCCTTCAAACGCTCTCTTTTCATTCGGATACCCTCTCTACCTACTCCCGTATCCTCATTTTCATTGTACTCATCGAGTTCTACCTGCACATTCTGAAGGCGTTTTTGCTGTAACAATTCTGCCTCTGATTCCAATGTGAAATCTTCTTCCTGGGATCTTTTCTCTACAGATTCCAGTAGTTGAGCCAAATTTTCGAGCCTTAGTTGTTCACTGGTTTTGGGAGGATTAAATTCTGTGCGCCTAATCAAGGTAGCTCCTTGAGGATAACCATCGCTGGTTAATCCACCCGATCTTTTAATGAGATCTGATATGCGTTCGTTCTTGGTTTTCAAAGCATAAAGGCCCGGATAAATGACTTCTCCTTCCACCTTGACCGTCACTTGCGGTTCATAACCCGGCGACTTGCGGATAAATACCTGATCAAATGGCGCCAAATTAAACCTCGAATCTTCGGCGTTCAATTCCAGCTTTTTACTTATCGAGAAAGTAAAGATCTCCGCAGTCTGGTTGGTTTCCATACTATTATCTGCCTGAACTCTTCTGGCAACCTCCACCATCGATCCGGAAGCAGACTCCCTCAAACCACCAGCACGAATGATCAGGTCTTCCACGGTCATATTTTGAATATATGGAAAAGTGCCACTGTTTGCTACTTCCCCATTGATTATGACATATTGCTCGTCATTCAGATCGTAGATCGAAGAAATGAGCACAAGATCTTCTCGCTGCAGAGCGATATCATTTTCATTCCCCTTGATCAGTTCCCGGAGATTGAATGGCAGCACTGCATAGGAGTAGTCTTCATTGGTTCTGTAAACCAGCCCTCTTTCCATAAAGGCATCTCCCCTCAATCCCTCCGCCAGATCAATTAATTTCTTTACCGTCAAACCCTCAGTTAACTCATACTCGCCTTCCCTGAAAACTGCTCCTTTGATCTGCACCCGATTTGCATATCGCTCCAGGATGCCCTGTACGATTACCTGGTCTCCGTTTTTGGTTACTATTTTGGAAAGTTCACCTATTGTCAAATCCGCAAAGATCTTTTCACCGTCCTTATTTCTTCTGGCTTTGATCATTTTTGTGTAGGCGTTTTCAGTAAATCCGCCAGTATATTCCAGCAACTTATCAAATGTTTCGCCGTCAATGGTCTCATAAATGCCCTCGCGCTTCACTTCTCCGATAACCTCCACACGATTTATGTATGGCTTGATCCTTACGATATCTCCATCTTGTAATGTCAGATTGTTCTTAAGCACTCC
>DNTK01000586.1 GCA_003508755.1 Bacteroidales bacterium
TCAAACATAAACAATAGCATACAATCTATAATAGCTAAATATAAAACCATGAAAAAAGAAACTGAAAAATCAAAACAAGATACATTTGATGTGGAAGACAGAAGCACCTGGGCAACAGGTGGAGGTGTAATCCTTGGTGTAGGTGTTGGATTCTTTTTTCTGCACACATCAGTGTTATACTTTGTTGGATGTATATTATGCGGATTGGGTTTGGGACTAATGGTAACGGCAATACTTTCAAGAAACCAAAAGGATGGAAATAAATAGATATCATCCCTTTCAAAAATAAAAAAATGCCATCGGCAACCTATGGGTTATGGATAGCATTTTTTTTATTGTATGAAAGCCGTCACTTACTCGACAGAAAACTCAGTAATCGCATAGCTTACTTTGCGATTATACTTCGAAATTATCTTTACAACCACCTCATAGGTTCCTTTTAAGTCTGAGGTGCTAAAATCAATTTCGGCTTTGTTTTCTGAATTTAAATCCAGGTATGGATTCCAATACAAGCAATAGCGCCTGTCTGGGATTTGAGAATTGTCAGAAAAGTAATCGCTGGCATTAAAGGGCTCCTTATCATTGGCATATAACTGAAAATTAAAAAACATAGAGTTTTCAGGTAGTTCAACTGAAGCCATATCGCGTTCCTTGGATATTGCATTAATCACACCACTGTATTTCATATCGCCAATTATATAGCTTTTATCAATAAGCTCTATCCGATCAAGGTCTTTTGGTTTTGCATTTAAAAATTCCGAAATATTTGTGAGTGGGATATTGTCTACCATCACAAGAAAGGGGTAGTTCTGAAAGGTTGAAAACTTTGATGGTTTTATTTCAGGTATACCTTTGTTATAATTCACATATACTTCAGGAATTATTTCTAATAAGAATTCTTCCAATGCCGGCAGCTCAATGTAATCACTCATTAAAACAACCCTTTTGGGGGTACCATAAAAACTAATGGTCGTAGTATCTTCAAGATTTTCTTTTTTACGAGTTAGCTCCTTTTCATAAATTTTATTCAATTGAGCATCGACAATTAATTGTTCAATTAGTTCTTTCTCTTCCGGCAAAATAGAAAATGCTTCTGTCTCAATATTTACTTTCCGTTGGCAAAAATCATTATCCAGCTTAATGTTTAGTTCCATGTTATCTTTATGGGCAGAAATAAAGAAATCGTATTCATCATTGCTTAGTGGAAAATTAAAATAAAAGCTTCCGTCATTTTTTGATTTAAATGAACCAAAATATGATTGATGGTTTAGTAAAGATAAATGAACGTCTGCACCGGAAACAGCCTCCCTGCTGTTTGTTGCAACTACTTGTCCTGAAAGTGTCAGCCCTGATATTTCCGGTAAATAAGCAGCCTGCTTTGCCACCTGCTTCTGTTGAGCCACAGGGGTTAGTGATGTAAATTTTTTTGTGCCCTTTTTTATTACAGACACCTGATAGTCAAATTCTTCCGGAGTCTGCAATGATTGACTTATAATTAGTTTTACCCCTTCGCGTTGGGCATATATTTCTTTATCTGTACTAAGAATCACCTGGTTGTTCTCCTCCCATGTTTCATCTGTCAAATTTATCCCTTCTTCAACCTCAGTTTCAAATGAACTTACATTGAAATTAGTTGCATTCACAACTTTAATTTTCTTGTAAGCATATTGATCCACAGGAAAATTACGCATCCATTTTGTATATGCCTTCAAGTAGTAGGTGCCACTTAATGTTTTTGATGGTATAACGATAGTGCCGGAAGTCCCTTGTTTGCCGAGGGTGTACTTTCCCTGTGCCTGGGCAACGCCATCGGGTCTTATCAGCTCAACATATAATACCTTACTCCAATCTAAATCCTTGTCTCCTGAATTATTAAAATAGGTAGCCATAAAACGAATGGGCTCACTTGCTGCATACAAGTTTCTATCGGTATTCAATACCACCTGCTCTTGAAGTATAGAAGTGCTTATGGTATTCTGCTTACTTAAATCCGCAGGCATCTGTGCATTTACTGCGAGCAATGCTATGATAATACTTGTGACTACTGTTGTAAAAATTTTTTTCATAGATTCCTTCATAATTTATTCCCAAAAATCTGGTTTAATATCTGTTCCTCCCTCGGCCAGGCAATTTATACATATCTGGCGAATAGGCCATGAATAATACTCTCCTTCTAAAGTGAAATAAACGATATCTCTGCCTGTTCCCCGAAGTGCTGCTTTCATATTGCATGGAGGTGCACATACAAACATGCTGCAATGTTTAAAAATGTTTATAAGCGGACCGGTAAATAAAATTCTTTTCTCTGTATAGGATGATGCCCAGAAATAGCCCAGAACCCTCTCGGAGGGATTATTAATATTTGTAATATTTGTAACGGACTGAACTGGCTGTCCTTCGTACAAACTTCCCGCTTCCTGGGTATTTAGAAAATTATTGTACCAAAAATTATATGCTCCACCGCTTAGCGCAAACTGCTTTACCAGTATACTGTACTTGTAATTTA
>DNTK01000404.1 GCA_003508755.1 Bacteroidales bacterium
CCCTTAGAGCCAATCGTTATTTTTTAATAAAAAAAGTACAAACACGTATATGTAGTCTTTTAGTTCTTCTTTCAATACTTTTAGGGCCTTTGACATTTGCGTCTCAACCGTTTTTATCGAAATCTGCAAATGCTCTGCAATTTCGGCATACTTTTTCCCCTCAAACCGATTTAATTCAAATACCTGACGGCATTTTTCTGGAAGCTTTTGAATGGCCGTTTTAATTTTACCCTCGAGTTCGGCTAGCTCCATGGTATCGCTAAATTCGCCTGTTTCAAGGGTGGCAGCATGTACTTCTTCATCTCCTGGACTACTGAACTTTTTATTATCGCGGATAACGTTCATGCTGCGGTTATAAACAGATGTAAATAAATACGATTTCGCGGGTTTTTCAAAGTCGAATTTAGCGCGGTTTTCCCAAACCTTTACAAAAACAGCATGTACAACCTCTTTGCTGGTATCTAAATCGCCGAGGTACTTTTGGGCAAAATAGCACAATCCGGTAAAATGCTCCCTAAAGAGCTTTTCGAATTTCAGTTGCAGTATGCTGTCGTCTTTACTCAAATTGTAAGGAGGTTACTTTTTCGAATATACTAATAGTTTAAGTACAGCACAACAAAGGTTTTTAAGATACCTTTTTAGAGGGTTCAACATCTTGTTGCAAAGGGTGTAGCCAGCGGTACCAAGAAAATGTGTTCATATTATGAATGAAGTATAATTCCCTTATTGGTGCGGCCATCGATCCGGATTTCGAGTGCTTTTTCGAGCTTAACATGCCGCAATAATTTTGATTCGAATGCAGCAGAAAGATTGTCGAGGTATTCGAAATCACAGTGCCCATCGCCCAGATAGGGATTAATTGTAAAGTACCCCACCCCAAAACTGGTAAGGTTATGGAAGAAGTGGGTTCCCTGACTGGGATCCACACGGTAATTTTCAAGACCGGCCTCTATAATTAACCTTGCTGAACTTATTTGCGGCCATTTTACAGGAATGCCCAACCAGGGATCGCTCGAACCCCAGCGTCCAGGTCCAATGAGTACATAATACCGGTCTTGCTTTCTAAATGTATTGTTGAGCTCTTCGAGTTCTAAAACAATTTCTTTGTTGCGCGCCGGATCAAAATCTTCGGTTTTAATGTATACAATGTCCTCAATGTCGTTTATGATGCCATTGCCCATGGCCTTCTCGGAGAATAATAAAGAACCTTCTTTATCGTCTTCTACCGAAGCAGCATTTAATTCACTCTCGGAAGATACAATAGGCCGAACCTGCAAATAATTAAAAATCATGGGTTCGCCAGGAGGAGTATCTAAATTTACAGCAAATTCAATTTCTACCTCGTTACTCATTGCCTCCTTACTGATCTTTAGCAAATCGGAAATGATTTGGGCCAAGGGAAAAGAGTTGTGGTTCAGTACGTTTGAAAAGGTGATAATCTTTTTTCCATCAAAATGCAATCCATCACGAATAATATTGTTCTCATAGTCGTAGGTAGATGCAGCATGTTTAAAAGACGCATCCTTCTCAGCTTCTTTTACTCGAAGCTTTTGAAAATTTATGCTGTCGATTACCGATGGGGTAAATACATCCGGATTCATATCAAGTGCATAGAAGTACTTTTGAGTATTTTTCACAGCACTTTCCGGATTTGCCAACTGTATGATTCGCTTAGGATGCGCAGGTGAAAACCTCAGGGTTGTATTTCCTTCCACAATTAATTTACCCAGGCCATAAGCAATATCCACAACACCTTCATCTGCTTTTTCGGGAGCTATAGGGTAATAATTGATAGAGCGGGCAACTCCGGATAATGTGGGGTAAAATAGGCCATTGTAGTTGTTCCCGCAGACCGCTTGAATTATCACACCCATTTTTTCCTCGTCGATAAGATTAGAGGTGGCTGACATATATGATTTACTGGTTTTAAAGTAAACCGATGCATACACGCATTTGATTGCCTCTTCCAACATATCTACCATGTAATTGATATCGTTGGTATTTGGAATCATATAGGTAGAATAGATGCCTGCAAATGGTTGGTAGAAAGAATCTTCTAATTTACTGGAGGAACGCACCGCTAATGGAGCATTGGCCAGACTGGCTATTGTAATTAAATCCTGCCGAATACCGCTTGGAAGCTCCGCTTTTACAAAATGCCCAAGGATCTCCTCATCAGGTAATGGAGATTGAGCTATTTCGTGCAGGGCATTCATTTCTATGAACTCTTCGAAAATATCTGTTGTGAGCACTACAGTGGCTGGAATGGTAATTACCACATCGGGGTACTTGCTAAATATCTTTTCTTTCTTGATGATAGAGTTCATAAAAGCCAATCCCCTTGCTTTGCCACCGAGGTTACCACTACCAATTCTCGAAAAAAACAGATAAGCATCGAAACGGCTGCGGTTAAATTCAGCAATAATACCTCTTGCTTTACTAACCCTGAAGCTCGATGTGGCTTCATAGATATATTTCCGTAGATTTTTTACCGAAGAAAAATCATCGAACTGCGCTTCTTTGAATTTTTT
>DNTK01000061.1 GCA_003508755.1 Bacteroidales bacterium
ATTTAGAATTGTTTGTGGTTGTAGATACTGCAGAAGAAGCGGTTAAGGCCATTGAGAAATTCTATTCAAAATACTTGCTGAGTCCAAACTTCTAAAAAAAGTAATTAACAAGTCTACCTTACTTATTCTCAGGTTTTTGTAGTAAATTTGCTTCATGTTTACTACCATGAGCATTTTTCGACTCCCGAAGAATTAACTATTTTTAGTATGTTATAATACAAATACCTGATGGTTAGATTGTTTGCGCTTATAGCAAATTTACTTTTTGCCCTTATCCTCAAAATTGGTTTTTCCGATGATATTGGGGTTACACTGGAAGTTCCAAACGAAGTGGTTGCGGGGACTGAATTTGAAGTTCGTGTAATGATTAAAAAGGGCGAGTTGGCCTCGTTTTCAAGATTATTGCAAACCTTACCGGCCGGTCTCATGGCTGAATCTATAGAAACATCAAATGCCGATTTTAGTTTTGAGTCGAAAAGGGCCCGGTTTATATGGATGCGAATGCCAGACGATAATCAAATTGAAGTGGCCTACAGAGTAAAAGTTGATCAACGCTTAAAGGGTTCCTTTAATATTGGAGGGAAGTTCTCCTACATAGCCGAAAATGAGCGTCGATCACTAACCGTCGAAAGTAATAACATCACCATTCTCCCTTCTCCTGATATTGATCCCAGCCTTATTGTAGATATCGCCGACTATGAACGCCTGGTTATTCCTTATATCCCAACAGGCGATTCAGAGTTGCAAATTGCCTGTATTCGTCAGCAACCTGTATTATCTCCCGAGGGCGATGGGTATATTGTAAATCTGCTCGTTAGCAAGGAACGAAAAGAAAAGTTTGCTAAAATTGAAGAATATGTTCCCAAAGGTTACAAAGCAGTGGCTGTAGACGACCGTGATGCAATTTTTACGTATAAGAAAAACACCGCCAAGTTTTTATGGATGAACCTTCCTGCTTCTTCGTTTTTCCTGGTTTCGTATAAACTTGTGCCTGTTGGTATAGGTAAGAAAAGTCCTCCGGAACTTCAGGGAACCTTTTCCTATTTAGAAGAAGCTAAAACGGTTACAATAAATATTCAGCAAACTGGCGAAGATTTGGCGATGGTTAAAACACCTGAAGAACTAAACCAGCTGATTGCGAATATCGGAACTGCTACTTTGGCCAGTGCCGAAACCGGCGATGTTAGTAAAGCAGTTACTGTAAAACCTCAGAAGGAACCCAGATCCTACAGGAAATACCAACTCGAACCTGAAGAGGGAATATATTATCGTGTACAGGTAGCCGCCGGACATAGCCCTGTAAATATGAGACGGTATTTTAAAAAGTATAAACTCGAGAAAGAAGTGCGCCACGAAAAACACGAAGGTTGGTATAAATACTCCGTAGGTTCATTCCCTGAATACAAGCAAGCACGCGATTATAGGGTGTATGTATGGAATTCAACTACTATTGACGATGCCTTTGTTTCGGCTTACAACGATGGTGCCCGAATTACTGTTCAGGAAGCGCTGATGATTTCAAATCAAAAATGGTATAAATAGGAACCTTTAGAAAACCGCACGTATAATAAAACGAATGCTACAAAAGCTTAAATATATTTCCCTGCCTCTTGTACTTCTCACATCAGTACTTGTGTGGTCCCAGGAACCGGATGGTCCTGGCGATGTAACAGATTATATCAAAACAGAGGTGGAAAATATAAATCCGGTTTATAAACCAATAATCGGCCTTGGTATTGGAACCTTTAATTACTTTGGTGAGGTTCGCACAGCAAACCAAACCCCCTACAACGGTGATTTGGGTTTCAGACTTAATGTTGCAACCTATATAGATAATAACCATTATATAAGAGGGAATTTCTTTTTATTCGGAGGTTCACTTTCCGGCGAACAGCGATCGCACAGAGAATACCTGGGCGAACCCAACCTGAAAGATAAAAACCTGAATTTCAAATCCACTATTCTTGCCTTTGGCGTTAACCTCAATTACGATTTCGATCATTTTATTGCTGCCAACCGAAGATTACGTCCATTTGTTTCCATTGGTGCTGAAATAATGACCTTCGATACAAAAACAGATTTACTAACCACAGTCGAAGGAGCAGAGGTACCCTATTTTTACTGGAGTGATGGCTCAATTCGAGGTGAGGCGGAAACAGGTTCTAATCTGGATGCTCCTTATCTCTTTCGCGACTATAATTATGAAACAGATGTTAAGGACATTGACCTGGGGCTATCCGATTACCCGCAGTATGCTTTTGCAATTCCTGTGGATGTTGGTCTCGACTTCCAGGTTACCGATAGAGTGATGTTTCGTGTGGGTACCTCATTGCATTATACCTTTAGCGACGAAATTGACCATATCAGTAATAAAAACACTGCAGAGGGATATATTGGCGACGCACTGAACGATATGTTCACCTTTTCATATTTTACCATCCACCTGGACCTATTCTCAAGCGATAAAACCCTCGAGTTTGAACGTTTATTCTACGAACTGGAACTTGACTTAACCCTCATTGGCGACGAAGATGGTGATGGGTGGTTCGATGCAATTGACGAATGCCCCGGAACTCCTTTTGGTGTGGAAACAGATACACTTGGTTGCCCAATCGACAGCGATCTGGATGGTATTCCTGACTACCAGGATGACCATCCGAATTCGAGGTATGGTGCCTATGTTGATGAGCGCGGTGTCGAACTCACGGAAGATGAAGTTATTGCCAGTCTGGATATGTCTAAGGCGGTTCCGCGTTCCGATATTGCCATGTACATCCGCACACCCGATTCCTATAGCAATTACAGGAAATCTTCAGCGAAGGAAATACCCGAGAAATTTAAAACACTGGACATCGATAATGACGGATATATCTCCTTCGATGAAATGATGGATGCTGTCGACAGCTTCTTTGATTTTGAATCGGATCTGAACTCCAATGATATATACGAATTGAATGATTTCTTTTTTTCGCAGTAGCCCTAAAGATTCCTTAAACGCTCGTCGGCACGTTTCGTATCGCGCTTTATAATTGACGCGCGCTTATCGTATTCCTTTTTACCTCGCGCCAATGCAATATTTACTTTTGCATAACCCGAATCAGCTAAAAACATACGGGTAGCTACAATGGTATATCCTCTTTCTTTCACTTTTCGTTCAAGTTTATTCAGCTCTTTCCTGTTAAGCAAAAGCTTACGTTCCTGGGTTGGATCGTGATTTACATATCCCCGGTTGGAATATTCGGCAATATTCATGTTACGGAGCCATAATTCGCCGTTTCTGAATGCACAAAAACAATCGACTAGACTTACCTTGCCCAAACGAACACTTTTTATCTCGGTGCCGGATAATACGATTCCTGCAGTAAACTTCTCAATAAACTCATAATCGTGCGATCCCTTCTTGTTCCGTATATCAATTTTACTCGCCATATCTGCCATTAAAAGAAGTGTTGCAAAGTAAACCTATTTTTGTGTAATTTCAATGCGGCAATGCAATTGGCAAAAAAATATAACCTGGCGATAGTATTGGGTCCAACAGCAACAGGTAAAACCCGCTTTGCGGCCTTGTTGGCTCATAAGCTCGATGCTGAAATTATCAGTGCCGATTCACGACAGGTCTATCGCCGGATGGATCTTGGCACCGGTAAAGATTATGCCGATTATATTGTGCAGGGAAAGGAGGTACCGCACCACCTGGTTGATATTCATGAGCCTGGTTATAAATATAATGTTTATGAGTTTCAGAAAGATTTCTTTGAGAAATATGCTGACATAAAAAACAGACATAAAGAGGTGATTCTGTGCGGTGGCACAGGGATGTATATTGAATCGGTAACTAAAGGATACAAATTGATAAATGTACCTGTTAATCAGGAGTTACGCGATTCGTTGGCCAATAAAACGCTTGCTGAACTGGAACATAAACTTTCAGGATACAAGAAGCTTCACAACAGAACCGATACGGATACCATAAAAAGAGCAATAAGGGCCATCGAAATTGAAGAATACTATGCCCATCATTCCATAGAAGAGGATAGCCTTCCGAAACTAAATCCGGTTGTTTTGGGAATTGATTTCACACGGGAGATTCGTCGGAAAAGAATTTCCGAACGCTTACAAAACCGGCTTGACGGTGGAATGCTGAAAGAGGTTGGTGATCTCCTGGAAAGCGGCATTAAACCTGAAGACTTAATCTATTATGGACTCGAATATAAATTTATTACCCTCTATCTTACAGGCAGGCTTAGCTTTGACGAAATGCAGCATAAGTTGAATACGGCAATCCACCAATTCGCAAAAAGACAGATGACCTGGTTTAGAAAAATGGAACGTGAAGGTGTTAAGATTCATTGGATTAACGGGTTGCTTAACGACTCTGATAAAGTTGAACATGCCCTTAGAATAATTTCGGGTAACATCCCTAAGTAGCTGTTGCTGTTGAAATACGCCACGTAATGTCAGGTGAATGACGTGTAAAGTTAGTTCCTCATAAATTGATTATAGTGCACTTTTGTAATAAAAAATCATATGGAAATCGGAACATATATAAAAGAGGCTCGGTTAAAGAAAGGTTTAACGCAAGAAGAGTTAGCATTTCAAACCGATATTAGCGTGAGAACAATCCAGCGAATCGAGAGTGGCGAAGTAGATCCACGTTCGTATACCTTGCAGTCTATTGCCAAAGTACTTGAAATTGACTTTGAACACCTGTTTAATTTCGATAAGGAGCTTGCAACGCAAAAGAATGATCCACGGGAAAAAATCTGGATATTCCTACTTCATTTAAGTGGAATCTTTGTTTTTATTATTCCGCCTTTAATTATCTGGTTATGGAAAGGTGCGAAAAATCCTGAAATAAAGAAACAGGGAGTGGATGTGATGAATTTTCAGTTGAGTATGTTCATATATTTAATCTGTGCCGGTTTATTGTCACTCATAATTATTGGAATACCAGTAGCCATATTCCTTGGATTCTTTAGTACAATTATGATAATTATAAATTCAATTAAGGCGATAAACCGTCAAAGCTATCACTATCCGTGGTCTATTAAGATTCTGAAAAACGAGGCAGCATGAAAAATATATTCAGAGGAAAGTAGCGTGCTCTCTCCTCTGAATATATTACTTAAGCAGCTACAAACTGGAAAATGTCCTCGATGATTTCTCGGTGCGTTTGGCCATAATTTTTCTTGAGCCAGAAATGCAATTGAATAATCTCGTAGGATTTTAACCACCTGAAAGATTTGATAACTTCTTTGCGAAATAGTTCCTTGTCGCCGCTAACTTTCTCCAGAACTGATTTTTGATGTTCAAGCATAGTAGGTATGGATTTTTGGTTATGGAATTAGGTATCCATAAAATTAATGAAATCCATCTGCACAGAGAAAAACAACACGGTGAGATATATCACCGGAAAAAAGATGCAGCTTATGTATCTGTCTTTTTATAAGGTTGTTATACAGTTTTAAATTATGTGTCTAAAATCAAGTAATCGGTCATAAGGGCAATCTCAAGTTCGTCAATTCCACCAGCTTTTAAATGGCTTGCATCTTCGAGCATGGAATGTGTAAACCACTGTGTATTATTTCCAGAATGTTTCAATGCCATGCGGTAACTTTCAATGGCCTCAGATAATTGTCCGTTTACCCAATATGCATGTCCCAGATTTAAATAATCAGAGCGATGACCATCCTTATCCACAACTTTTTTGAGGTACCTGATGGCTTGCTCTTTCTTTTGCAGTAAGAAATAACACCATCCAATGGGTCGTTGAACTTTAACCGAGTCGGGATGCTGATATTCGACTTTGAAGTAATATTTTAAGGCTTCGTTGTAATCTTCCCTGTCGATATTTAATTGTCCGAGATACGCCTGAATTTCGATGTTCTCTGGTTCCTGATGTTCTACTTTCTTATAGTATTCTATGGCTTTATCAAATTCGCCCAATTTACGATAGCAATAACCCAGTTTTTTATTTAGCCAGGAGCGGTTGGTCTCAAACATCTCAGCCTGTTGATATTTCTCAATGGCTTTGCTGTACATTTCAAGCTTTTGGTAGCAAAATCCGGTTTTTTCGATCAGCTCGAACGAGCCGGAAGTCTCTTTAAGATTCTCAAATATGCGTAATGCACTTGTATAGTAGTTCTTGTTAAAATAGAACTCTCCAATTGCACGAATGCTGTTCGAAGAATAAAATATTTCCTTTAGGAAATTTGTCGCAGAAATGTCGAGATGAATATCAAATACATCCACAAAATAGCTTTTTTTGGGGTGTAGCTTAAAAAAGCGATAAAGATCCTGAATATATTGTGTGAAAATAATTCTGTTTTCGCTTGTTGCATTGTGTTTTTTTTCATCTTCAGAAAGTTCGCTCATTTGCTTAAGTTCCATGCTAAATAAATCCAGCATCATGGATTTTTGCATGTCGGGCATAAATCCGATGTTAAAGCAAAAACTATACTTATCTGAGTTACACATTACCGGCGCTTTTTCTATTCCTTCAAAAAAACCTTTCCAGTCAAACTTATCATCTACTCCCGATGTTGCTTTTTGAATTTCAGGGTGCTCTTGATAAAAAGGTAGGAACCAGTTGCTCAATTGTTCAAAAAAGCCAAAGCGCTTTAGCATCGAAAAAGCTCCCATAAACACATCCGAACCATCCATTTGCATGCTCGAAAACTCTTCCAGCTTTTTATACACATCCGGGGAATCACTGAAAAAGTTTTCCCAATCAGGGTTTTTGTCTTCAAACTCATCCTTACTCAAAAGCTCATCCAGTTTGAGTTTCTCCTCAATATCTGGTTTTAGCTTCATTACCTCAGGAATTATCTCTTTCTGAATTTTTTCCGTTACTTTTTCGGTTTCCTGTGATTTAATTAACTGAATGAGTATCTGCTCGGTTTGTTGGGCGAGCTTTTTTGGATCATCAATGGTTTTTATTCGATTGGTTGCTTCCGGATAGAGTTTCAATCGTTCATGGTAGATTAGCAAAGCAAAGATGACTCCTACAAGGGCCCGTTGTGATACTTGCTTCTGGTCGTTAAGGTAAGTATCGAATAAGATACTTATTTTGTTTAAATCGAAGTGATTCAGCAAAGAAATAGAAATGGCGCTAACAATCAAGGATTTCTCATACCATGGAATACCTGCTGCACCAAGTAATCGTGTAGCAAGCTGAATTTCACCTTCGTTATATGTTCCTTTTAGAAGCAGTATTTCGAAAACCTTGTTAAGTTTTTGTAAATAGGCAGTGGTGTCCTTTGTTATTTTTTGATTGGGATCAAGCTCATCCATAAGTGCCGAAAACTCACGTTCGGTTGCCAACTCATCGATTAGTTCTGTTTTTTCTCGTTCGCTAAGTTTTAAATAACCCTCATCCTCTTCGTATAATCCTTTTAACCAATCGTCATTGGTTCGGGCAATATAATGGACAATGTTATCGCTCAGCTCAATTAACTGCCGCTTTAGATTGTTATAAATTGTCTCCCGCTGAGGATCCTTGGTTTGTGAAAAGGAATATTTTAGAATGTTTTTGTATGTTTCTTCAAGATTCCCCAGGGAATTGATAAAATCGCCCTGATGACTTTTATAGGCCAGTTCAGAAAGAATTGGCAATGCCGAAGCAATATGTCCATCAATAACCTTATATGTTATTTGTTGCTGTTTCTTTTTTATTTCTGCAAGATTCATATCGTAATTCTACTGTTTTTTTAGGTAAAAAATAGCTTTGCTTTCCTGTCAATATGGCAAGTAATTGATTTCCTCCACGAGTTTCAGGGAGTTCATCCAAGCTAAAATCTTCTATTTTTAAAGGACAAAAAGCATGCTAAACAAAAAAGCATGTCAATGATGCAGAAAGTGAAAGTCGAGTAAGAACCACATAAGTAATAGACCCGCCAACATAAAAATAACCTGGAAAAAGGAGCGTTTTATCGTATTGTTCTTATTTAACTCCGGAACCAAATCAGCAAGGGCAATATACAAAAATCCGCCTGCAGCAAGTGGCAAAATAAAGTGAGGGACTTCTCCTCCCCAATGCGGAAATAATAGTACAAACAGACTGCCAACGACAGCTGCCAGAGCTGAAATCAGGTTATAGATAATGGCTCGCTTTATTGAATATCCTGCCTGAATAAGTACCGCGAAATCGCCTATTTCCTGTGGGAGCTCATGAGCAAGTACAGCAATGGTAGCGATCATTCCGGTATGCACATCAACACTAAATGCAGCTGCAATAAGAATACCATCCAGGAAATTATGCAAAGCATCGGCAAAGAGGTTAAGAGGTCCGAATGACTTAACTTCAATTGCACCTTTTTTATAATGTCGGTGTGCATTCAGATATTTCTCTAAAATAAAAAATGCAACAATGCTGATAATGACAAAAAGCGGGGCTACCTTATCGTGATCGTGCTCGAGCGATTCGGGCAATAAATGTAAAACAGCTCCGCCTATTAAGGTTCCAACGGCAAAGCTTACAAGGAGTGTTTGTATTCGTTTGAAGAAAGATTTATTCAGCAGCAATGAAAATATTCCTACCAAAGAAATCGCACTTACTATTAAAACACTACCCAATGAATAGAGCCAAACTTTTTCCATAAATATTGCATTCCAAAAGGAAAGTAAAAATAGAATAAATATTTATGCCTTTACTATCTAGACCTTTCTTCTTTCTCCGGGCAGGCTATTTTTCCATTTTTATATATTCAACAAATAATTCAAAGCTGTTCTCCCTGATTTCTCTGAAACATGAATTGCGATCGGCACCCACAATAAAATTGATGAGCTGGAAAAAACATTGTTGCATTTTGGACATTGTTTAATCTGAACAAAATCGCTGTAGTGAATACAAGAGTTTAGGTTCGTATTTTTTCACCATGCCCATATTTTGCAATAAGTGGCTCTAGTAATTTTGTTAACATCTAAAATGTGTTTTTTACTTTAAACGCTAACCGTTGACACAATATAATCTGCAATATGCTGCGACCTTATAAGGTATAGTCGCTTATGCAGACTAATGCTGTCAGAATAACTTCACCTTGTCAGTTGCTATATTTAAAATGAATTTCGAATAGTCCTTTATTTTTTGTATTTTTAATATGATACCAATAAGATATTATCCATGGCAAATGAACAAAATAAATCGGGCTCATATCTTTCATTTAAGCTTGGCGAAGAAATTTTTGCCGTACATGTAAACGATGTACTCAATATTTTGGAAATGACTAAAATTACAAGTATTCCCAAGGCTCCGAAATATTTAAAAGGAGTTATTAACCTCAGAGGAATGGTGCTGCCAGTTGTAGATGCCCGTATTAAATTTAATATGGATGATACAGAGTTTACAACGAATACCTGTATTATTGTTATGGATTTGGAATACAACAAAGAATTAGTCCATGTAGGTTTTATTGTTGACCAGGTACTCGAGGTATTAGAACTCGACAAAGACACGATTGAGCCAGCTCCATCACTCGGAAGTAATTATAAGGCTGAGTTTATTACCGGAATGGCACGAGCAAACGATGAATTTGTTATGCTCTTGAATATGGCTAAAATATTTTCTTTGGATGAAATGTCGATCCTGCAGTCAGAAAATGCTTCAAAAACCGATGCAAAATAGTTTCTACAAATACTGATCCTTTAAGTTTTTCACCTTTTCTCTCAAATAAGAATCTAATTCCAAAGGACTCACATTACGTACTTTTTTGCCAAGC
>DNTK01000593.1 GCA_003508755.1 Bacteroidales bacterium
AAGGTGAAATGAGCGAAGTTTCAGAGGCCGAATTACTGGAGGCCATGAAGTTTGCCCACGATGAAATTAAAAAACACTGTAAGATTCAGCTGGAATTAAAAGCGGAAGTAGGTAAAACTAATCTTCATGAATATTCGCATGAAACTCACGATGAAGGCTTGCGCGCTGAAGTTGAAAAACTCTACGAAAAAGTTTACGAAACAGTAAAAACAACACCCGGAAAACACGACCGACACGATAAGCTTGATGCCATAAAGACTGAGTTCACCGAGACTTATGCAGCATCATTGCCTGAAGGTGAAGAACCAAACGAAATGCTAATTGGCCAATATTACCATGATGTTGAGAAAAAAGCTGTTCGCAACCTTATCCTGGATGAAAGAATTCGTATCGATGGTCGTAAAACTGATGAAATTCGCCCCATCTGGAGCGAAATCGATTATTTACCTGGCGCTCACGGCTCGGCCGTATTTACACGTGGCGAAACACAATCCCTTACGACAGTTACTTTAGGCACCAAGCTGGACGAAAAGATGATTGATGAAGTGCTTGTAAAAGGTACAGATAAATTTGTATTGCACTATAACTTTCCTCCGTTTTCAACTGGTGATGCACGCCCGGCCAGAGGTATCAGCCGCCGGGAGGTAGGCCATGGGAACCTGGCTCACCGCGCTTTGAAAAGAATGGTGCCGGAAGATTCACCTTATGCAATTCGCGTTGTATCGGACATCCTTGAGTCGAACGGTTCATCCTCAATGGCTACTGTTTGTGCCGGCACCCTGGCACTTATGGACGCAGGTATTCCTATTAAAAAACCTGTTTCGGGTATTGCTATGGGACTTATTACTGAGAAAGGAGCTGATCGCTTTGCTGTGCTATCAGATATCCTGGGTGATGAAGACCACCTTGGTGATATGGATTTTAAAGTAACCGGTACCCGCGATGGAATAACAGCCACGCAAATGGATATTAAGGTAGATGGTCTTTCATACGAGGTACTTACACAAGCACTAGAGCAAGCACGTGTTGGACGATTGCATATTTTAGATAAAATTACTGAAACCATTGCTGAACCGCGCACAGATCTTAAACCACATGCACCACGTATCGAGAAAATTATAATTCCGAAAGAAATGATTGGTGCAGTTATTGGTCCTGGAGGAAAAGTAATTCAGGATATACAAGCTAAAACCAATGCAACTGTTGTAATCGAAGAAGTTGATGGCGTTGGTGGAGTTGTGGATGTATTTGCCGAAAATGCAGAAAGAATTAATGAAGCTATGCGTCTAATAAAAGCCATTGTTGAAGTTCCTGAAATCGGTAAAGTATATCAGGGTAAAGTAAAATCAGTTGTAAGCTTTGGTGCTTTCGTTGAGATTCTTCCTGGCAAAGACGGACTGCTACATATCAGCGAAATTGATTGGAGACGTGTCGAAAAAGTGGAAGATGAACTCAAGGTCGGTGATGAGCTTGAAGTAAAACTGATAGACATTGATGAGAAATCGGGTAAGCTAAAGCTATCGAAAAAGGCGCTGATTCCTCGTCCTGAAAGAAAAGAAAACAAATAGCATAAGAATATTCTCCTTTTCAAAAGGCTCCTTTTTTCAGAGGAGCCTTTATTTGTTAAAGAAATTATGATGAATTGGGCAATAGAAAAAACCAAACTACTGGAAACAAAGGTTGATAAGATTAATCAGAGTGACTTTAGGTTTTACAACCTTGCTCATTTTCCGATTCTTGCTCGAAGAAGTGAGGAGTTTGGCGCACAATGCAACACATGTAAATCCAATAAAAAGATTCTTAGCGCACTTATTGATGCTTTACCCGCGGTTTTAGAGAACGACATAAAAGAACGCCGTGAATTTGAAAAGCACAAAAATGCTGTGGAAAAACACCTGCACAAAGCACATGGATGTCATTTTCCCGGATATTATGCTGCTATCGGCTCCCTTCTTGGGCTTATTCTTGGATTAATTTGCGCAGCCACCATCTATATTTTTACCGAAAACAACGTCTATAACAAATTAGCTCTTATAGCGTTAGCTGTGTTTTTAGTCGGCGGACGCTCAATGGGCATTTATATTGACAGGAAAATTTTTAAACGTAATTTGCAACTATAACCCATGAATTCTCGTATAAATGGTATTTGTATCGTAACCAAACATTAATTCAAACTACATAAAAAATCAGCCTATTTTTAATATCTTTTCGAAAAGAATGATTTTTTTTTATTGAAAGTATTATTATGTTTGTAAGTAACTATAACCCAAGTAACCAGCAAAACTAAATTGTAAATCAAATAATTATTCTGAATTATGAAAAATTTTAAACTAAACCTTCTATTAATTGCTGTAGCAACAATAGTGTTAAGTAGTTGTGGCGGCCTTAGTAAAATGGTGGAAAACGCACAAACACTTGACCCGAAGGTAAATCCTAATCCACTTGAATCCGTTGGTGGCGAGGTTGAGGTAACAGTAAATGTTACATTTCCTGAAAAGTATTTCAACAAAAAAGCTATTGTAACCGCTACTCCTATTCTAAAGTATGATGGTGGTCAAACCGAGTACGAACCCACAACATTGCAAGGCGAAAGTGTTGAAGCAAACAATAAGGTTATCCCATTTGCCGGTGGAAGTTACTCTTACACAGGAAAAATTCCTTACAAATCAGAAATGCTTAAATCTCAGTTAGTACTTGAGATGACTGCTCAGATTGGCGATAAAGAGCCTGTGAATATTCCTGCTCTTCCAATGGCTACTGGTGTTGTTGCCACTGAAATGCTTGTTCAGGTAGATCCTAAAGGAATTGCTATGGGAGATAAATTCGAGCGCGTAATTCCAGAAACATACGATGCGGAAATCCTGTATGTAATTAACAAGTACAATGTAAGAAAAACAGAGCTTAAGAAAGATGAGGTTGTTGAGCTTGCAGATAAAGTAAAAGCTGCCAACGAAAACGAACGCGTTGAAATTAAAGGTGCTAAAGTTTCTGCTTACGCTTCTCCTGACGGTGAAGTTGACCTAAACACAAAACTTTCTGACAACCGCGGTAAATCAGCTCAAAGCTACCTGGAAAAAACACTTAAGAAACTAAAAGTAGCCGAAGCGGATGCGGATGATTTCCTTAAGGTTGTTACCACAGCTGAAGACTGGGATGGTTTCAAAAAACTAATGGAAGAATCTGACATTAAAGACAAAGAACTTATCCTTCGCGTTCTTTCAATGCATTCTGACCCAGTTGTACGAGAAAAAGAAATTAAAAATATTGCTGAAGCTTTCGAAGAAATAAAAGTATCCGTTCTTCCAGCTCTTCGTCGTTCTCAAATGTTTATCGATGTTGACAAAGTTGGTTATTCAGACATTGAACTTGATTCACTTGCAAAAGCTAATCCTGACACATTAAACCTTGAAGAGCTTCTTTATGCAGCTACTCTGACAGATGACAATGCAGCCAAGCTTGCTATCTACAGCAAAGCAGCCGAGAAGCATCCTGAGTGTGTTCGTGTTAAAAACAACATTGGATATGTTCAATTAGCTGAAGGTAATGTTGCTGAAGCAAAAGCAGCTTTCGAAGAAGCTAAAGCGATTAAAGAAATTGATATTGTTAAAAACAACCTGGGAGCTGTTGCACTTATCGAAGGTGATTTAGCGACCGCTGAGCAGCTATTTACGTCTTCAATGGGTGCTGGTGATGTGGTAAATTACAACCTTGGTATCATAAAAATCAAGCAGGGCGATTATGCTGCTGCAGTAAATTACTTTGGTAACAAGCCTTCTTTCAACGCAGGTCTTGCCCAAGTATTAAATGATGAAACTGAAAAAGCTCTTGGTACACTTGGTCAGCTCGAAGAAGATGCAATGGTTGCTTACTTAAAAGCTGTTGCTGGTGCTCGCGCTGGTCGCGAAGAAGTTGTTCTTAACAACCTGCGCCGTGCTATCGAACTTGATGGTGAATTAAAAGCGCATGCTCTTAAAGATGCAGAATTCAGAAACTTTGTTGCAAGTGAAGGTTTTGCAGCTATCGTGGAATAATTAGATATTATATATAAATCAAAAAAGGAGTTCAAAATTTGAACTCCTTTTTTTTTTAACCTACATTCTATTTTTCAAAAAATTGTTTCGACAACTCCCACAATACAATTCCGGCGCACACAGAAATATTTAATGAATGTTTGGTGCCAAATTGAGGTATTTCCATGACATAATCGCAGGTATTGACCACCTCCTGCCCAACCCCTCTTACCTCATGACCAAACACAACAGCCACCTTTTCAGTTTTACTAAAGATACTGTCACCCGGCATAACACTTTCTTCTGTTTGCTCTATTGCAATAAGTGAATAGCCTTTCCCCTTCAAATGTTTAACTGCAGATACAGTAGATTCAACATATTCCCAATTGACCGATTCGGTGGCACCTAGAGCAGTTTTATGAATTTCAGGATGTGGGGGCTTTGCAGTAATACCACATAAATAAATCTTTTCAATCCGGAAGGCATCGGCGGTCCTGAAAACTGAACCAATGTTGTTCATGCTCCGGATATTATCAAGTACAACCGTAACCGGAATTTTTTTTACTAGTTTAAACTCTTCGACTGATAACCTGTTTAGTTCCTCATTTTTTAATTTCCGCATATGGGCAAATTTTACAGATAAGATCTTTCGCTAAATAAAGAAAAAATAAATACTTTCGTACAACACAGATAAAAATATACCTATGAACATTCATGAATACCAGGGCAAATCGATATTAAAGAATTACGGTGTTAAAGTTCCCTTGGGCATTGTTGCCTTTACTCCTCAGGAGGCTGTTGATGCTGCTAAAAAGATTCAACAGGAAACCGGAACCGATACCTGGGCTGTGAAAGCTCAAATTCATGCCGGTGGGCGAGGAAAAGGCGGGGGAGTAAAGATTGCCAAATCTTTTGAAGATGTTGAGAAGTATGCAAAGGAAATAATTGGCATGCAACTGGTAACACATCAAACAGGACCGGAAGGTAAGAAAGTAAACAAAGTGCTAATAGAGCAAGGAATATACTACCCTGGAGAAAGTGAAATCTCCGAATTCTATATGAGTGTTCTTCTAAATCGTGCCAGCGGAAAAAATATTATAATGTATTCGACTGAAGGAGGCATGGACATTGAAGCTGTTGCTGAGAAAACACCCCACCTTATTTTCAAAGAAGAGGTTGATCCTGGGGTTGGCTTACAGGGATTTCAGGCACGCAGAATTGCTTTCAACCTGGGGTTATCAGGAAAAGCCTTTAAGGATATGACCAAGTTTGTTGCAGCCTTATACAAAGCTTATGAATCCAGCGACTCCTCCCTTTTCGAGATTAATCCGGTTTTTAAAACATCCGACAACCAGGTTATGGCCGCCGATGCGAAGGTAACCCTTGATGATAACGCACTGTTCCGTCATAAAGATTACCTTGAAATGCGGGACTTATCAGAGGAAGATCCTGCTGAAGTAGAAGCCTCGAAATACAATTTAAATTTTATTAAACTCGATGGCAATGTTGGATGTATGGTAAATGGTGCTGGACTGGCAATGGCCACCATGGATATTATTAAGCTCTCGGGTGGAGATCCTGCAAACTTCTTGGACGTTGGGGGTACTGCCAATGCCGAAACTGTCGAAGCTGGATTCAGAATTATCCTGAAAGACCCAAGTGTAAAAGCTATTCTTATCAATATTTTTGGTGGTATTGTGCGGTGCGACCGCGTTGCCGAAGGGGTAATTGAAGCATACAAAGCCATTGGAACTATTCATGTTCCTGTAATTGTTCGATTACAAGGAACCAATGCTGAAAAAGCAAAGGAGCTAATCGATAAATCCGGGTTGGAAGTATTATCAGCCATCACCTTGCAGGAAGCTGCCGATAAGGTAAAAGCTGTATTTGATTAGGATTATTCGTATGCCTTATGGGCCATAAAATTTATACCAAAAAATAAATATTCCCGAAGGAGTTTAGACTTTTTGCTCAGCTCCTTTTCTTTTTTAATAACTTCCTGCAATGTTTTTCTTGTATACGAAGAAGGAGGCAAAACCCTTATATACTCCACATTACCTTCTTCAACCAATAACCCTTGCTCGCGCATCAATGAAGTCCACTTTGCCAGACTGCGGGTATTTTCATTCCCGAACATTAGTTCTTCTCCCAATTTTTCATCGAATATTTTAATTATTCGCTTATTGCCCCTGCGCTTAAAATTTTTGAGGTTATTAATTATGTTATTGCCATTTTCTTCTGATACAAGAAGTTTGCCATTCGGAGCTAAAATAGAGCTCATAATTGAAAGTGCCTGGTTAATAGGTTCTAGATGGTGCAGGGTATCCTGAGCAATAATGTAATCGAAAGTACCAGGTTTATAATTCGATTTAAATAGATTTTCGTACCTGAATTCGAGTTTTGAGGTATCAAAGTAATTCTCCCAGAAACTTAAGCGATTCTCAATTTCCTTGTAATAATATTCAAGTGTAGTTCCGATTACCTTGTACCCAAGAAAACCTAATAAAATGGATGTAGTTCCATAGCCACAACCTACATCAAGTATTGAGGCATCGTTTTTATTCAGGTTTTTAACAATATATTCTAAACGCTGCTGGTAGTATGCCCTGCGAAAGGTGTATAGTTTTTCAGAATTTATAAACCGGTGGTAGTGTCGTAATTCCTGATTATGTTTAAGTTCTTCAAGAAATAATGTAAAGAATTTTTCTATTTGCTCCACGCTGTATTTTCAGTTTTAAATCGAGGCACAAAGTAAAAATAATAATACAACTCTCCGCAAGATTATCGCAAGTAATTGGGTTTTGTTCAATTTTTTAAATAGAGCGCACTATTCCCGCAACAATGGCATAGTCATGCACCTGGCACCTCCCCCGCCCCGGGCAAGCTCTGAGCTTTCGATGGTAACCAGGCATTTATCATACTTCTCTACAGGCACAAGACCACTTACCACATCCTCTGCGGTAACTACTTCAAAACCAGCTTTATTTAAAGCCTCGGCAGTATGAATATTGCGGGCATATCCCATGACCTTGCCAGGTGCAAAGGCAAAGAAATTTGCTCCACTATGCCATTGTTCTCGCTCTTGCAAAAGCTTATCTCCACCACCACAAAAAATGGGCCTATAGTCCATACCACATATTTTTAGGCCATCAATAAAATCGCGTATGTAATTAATTTCTTTTACTTCTCCGTTATCTATTTTCATTAAAATGGAATGAAAATGTGTCTCATCGAGCATAACCGGCTTGTAAACCATGCATTCATGATCATTGAGCAGGGTAAAAACCATATCAAGGTGTATGAACGACTCCGGTTTATGAGGAAGCTCCTGAACAAGCACATACTTTAATGGTTGATTAGCCGACACTTTTTTAATTAACCGATCCACTGCTTCCGGTGAAGTGCGTGAACCAATACCTACCAACAGTACTTCAGGCGAAGCAACCAATACATCCCCACCCTCAATCGTGATGTTTTTCGATTCTTCATCGTTGATATATACCACATTATGCTCCTCATTCAGTGCATATTTGTAAAGTACCTCCAGCATTTTTGATTCGGGCTTGCGAATGCTTCTGGCCATTGAGCTTACATATACATTTTTACCAATGGTAAATGATGCGTCGCGCATAAAAAACATGTTATGCAGGGGATTTATAGCAAACTTATCGTTGTGTAAAAAGTTGGCCAGGGAAATTTGTGGCAAGGGCACTCCTTCAATGAGAGCCGATACTAATTCATCATTATTCATTTGATTAAACTCATCCTGTAATTGCGGAATACCCGAATGGCTTATGAGTACTTCGATGATATCCCTTTTTGCTGCTGGCTTTTGTATTGTTTCTTTCAGTAAATCCTTAATTTCTATTACATGGGCAACCTTCTTCAATACACCTTTAAATTCTTCGTATTCCTGACGGGCTATCGGTAGATTTAATATGTCACTGTATAGGGCACGTTCAGCTGTTTCAGGGGTCATATTCTCAACTTCTGCTCCTGGTTCGTGTATTAAAACTGTTTTTAATTTACCAAATTCTGAATTAATCCCTGCTTGCAACATAAGGTTTTAAATTTTTGAAAATAATTGTTCTTAATTTATCCTGGTTAGAGTTTTATCAAATAAGATTATTCACTACTCCATCCAACCTTTCGATGGGTTCCATCGCAATAAGGCATATTATTTGATTTCCCGCAACGGCAATACGATACAATCTTCATTTTTCTCATTTCCTTTCCATCGGCACCAATGGCTTTAAATTCGCCTCGAACAACCAATGGTCCATCGCGCATTACACGCACCTCTACAGGAGGTGCAGATGCCTTTTTATCTTCGGTTTCGTTGTTGGCAGCAACCTTCTCTTTTTTCTCGTTGTAGGTATAGGTAAGAGCTTCTGTTGGACACAAATCAACAATCCGGATTATTTCGTCGGTCGAAGCTCCCTGCATATTTACCCATGGTCTTTTACCTGGATCAAAAACCGAACGCAACTCACGAAAACAAGTGGTCGCATGAATACACTCTTTTGGCTTCCAATACACAGTAATTTCGCCATTGGTATATTCTCTGTTATTTTCATCCATATTAATTTCTGCTTTAAAATAAATGTTAAACCGCTTAAAGTTAGAACATATATTTTATAATTTCGTTTAAATAAATGGTATGAATATTGATGTATACCTTTCATATGCAGAAAACCATTATCATACTGTCTTTTTTTCTACTGCCGCTTCATCTGAAAGCACAGGACACATTGGCTGTTCAAGGCGATAATGTACTTTATGGTCTGGTAGTTGACGGAGACACCATACTTGTCTCGACCATCGAGGAGGTATACATATTACCCATGCGGAAATTTAGTTCAAAACGCGAAATGCGGAAGTACCGGAAGCTAATTCGTAATGTAAAAAAGGTATATCCGTATGCGAAAGCTGCAAAAAAGAAATACGACGAAGTATCTGCCAATCTTGATCAACTTAAAACCGAAAAGCAGAAAAAAGATTACATGAAGCAGGTTGAGAAAGAAATAAAAAATGAATTTGAGGGTGACCTCAAAAAGTTAACTATTTCTCAGGGTAGAATTCTCATTAAGCTTATCGATAGAGAAATTGGTGAAACTTCGTATGATTTATTGAGTCAGCTAAAAGGCAAGTTCTCTGCCTTTTTTTGGCAAACTTTAGCCCGCATTTTTGGCCATAACCTTAAAAGCACTTTTGATGCCGAAGGAGAAGACAGGCTGCTTAACGAAATTGTGATGCTTATTGAAAATGGTCAACTCTGAGGCTTCTGATCAAACCCATAAACGATTATTTATTGGCATACGGGTTTATCCCACAGATAACTTTCTTGATGTCTATTCCTATTTAAAACTAAACATAAACAAGCTTGCCCGGGTAAAATGGACACCTCCGGAAAATTTTATATTTACCCTATGGTTTCTGGGAAAAACCCCCACTTTCTTTATCAACACCCTAAAC
>DNTK01000569.1 GCA_003508755.1 Bacteroidales bacterium
TTTATCCATCATGCTTGCCTTTTTAAACATTCTGCCTATTCCAGCCTTAGACGGAGGGCATGTTACTTTTCTTCTTTTCGAAATGATTACAGGACGCAAGCCTGGTGAGAAATTTCTGGAATATGCCCAAATGGTTGGGATGTTCTTGCTATTGTTTTTATTGCTCTATGCAAATGGTAACGACATTTACCGATGGATATTAAAATTAATGGGCAACTAAGATTTTAATTTCACCAAACCTTGTATCTTTGGTAGAAAGAAAACAATAAACTATGCTAAATTTAATCGCATTTACACTAGGTGCTCCTGAAATTATTCTTATAGTATTGGCCTTACTACTGCTTTTTGGGGGGCGCAAAATTCCGGAACTCATGAAAGGACTTGGAAAAGGAGTAAAAGAATTTAAGAAGGCAAAGGATGAGATGGATGAAGCTGCCGCTGATGACGATAAAAAACCACTTAATAAAGAATAATACCTTCAGCAAGCGATTAGTACAGGGGTTTGTAAAGTTAAGATCCTTGCCTTATGCAATTAAGACCTCTATTATTGGCTTGGTACTTCTTGTACTTACAATCCCTTTCTACTTAAGCAATTCTTCCAACCGCTCCTATCATCCGGCGGAAAAATTAAGTGCAGTACACAGCGATAAGGAATCTATTGCTGCACAAATTGAATATCTTAATCAAAAAACACCCCTGCAACTTGTTTATAACAAGCAGGTCGAGGAATATATTCAGCTATTCAGTGGACAACGCAGCAATGATATTGCTGATTATCTGTCGCGCTCGGCATTGTATTTTCCAATTATTGAAGCTTTCCTTGATAAATATAATTTACCACTCGAATTAAAATACCTTGCCGTTGTGGAGTCAGGATTGAATCCCGAAGCCACATCAAAATCAGGAGCAAAGGGTTTGTGGCAGTTTCTCTACAACACCTGCAAACTAGTCGACCTCGAAGTAAATTCTTACATCGATGAACGCTATGATGTGTATAAATCAACTGATGCTGCCTGTCGTTACCTGAATTATTTATATAACAATTTCGGTAATTGGGAACTAGCTATGGCAGCATACAATTCAGGTCCAGGCCCAGTAAGATATGCACTCGAACGAGAACAGAAATCATCGGATTTCTGGACCATTCAGCCATATCTGCCAGAAGAAACCCAGCACTACATACCTGCAATTATTGCCATGCACTATATGTTTGAATATGCAGAAAAACAGGGCATCGAACCATCTATTCCAAAATTTACCCATACTACTGTTGATACCATAAGAGTAAAAACCCCCTTGTATTTTAACCAAATTACTCGGCACATAGACATATCGCCGGACGAGCTCAAATTGTTAAATCCGGTGTATACAAAAAACTATATTCCATGGAATGCTCACGGGGCCACACTTGTTTTGCCAAAAAAAATGATACCCGATTTTATTCGCCATGAGCGAAAGATCTTAAACGCTGAAATAACAAGCATTAATACAGATAAGACACAATCGAATAGCCAAAAGGTATGTATTACTCATGTCGTACAACCCGGTGAATTTTTTCATAAACTGGCACTTCGATACAATTGCTCGGTAGAGCATATTAAGTCCTGGAACAATATTGATACCAACGCGCTATATCCTGGTCAGGAACTTAAGATTTGGATCGAAAAGAATTTGTAGATCAGGAGTATCTTTGGCAAAGATTTTGATATATTATTGTAAAAAAAAGAACAATGAAGCATTTAATCCTGTCACTCACCCTTCTATCATTCTTAAGTATTTCATGTAATCAATCAAAAAGTAATAAATCGCTCCTGCCAACTATTATTGGCGGTATGCATGATGTTGTTGTTGTCATGTCGGCGAAGAACTGGGAAGCTGAACCAGGTGATACACTTCGTAGCTTTTTATTGCAGTCGGTTCCTGCCATTGCGCAGGAAGAAAAGCTTTTCGACCTTATCTGGATGCCGCATGATGGATTCACCCCTGCAGTTAAAAAACAGCGAAACATAATACTCACTCAAATAGGTCCTGACTATCAGGAACGGATTGTTTACCGCGAAAGTCTGTGGGCCAAATCTCAACTGGTTATTCAAATAATGGCTCCCAACCCAGAGGCTTTTGCTAAGCTGATAACAGAATATGGCGATGAAATTGTGAACAGATTTCAGGATGCTGAGCTAAATCGGGTAAAAGACAACTATAAAAACAATCATGATAAAGAAATCAGAGCTACTCTGAAAGAAAACCACAGCCTGGACTTAATTTTACCCCGAGGCTACAAGATAAATGTTGAAAAAGAAAATTTTGTTTGGCTCATTAACAGCTACAGGAATATCACCGAAAACATACTTGTCTATCATTATCCATACACCGACAATAATACCTTTACAACCGATTATCTGGTAGATAAGCGCGATGCATTCATGAAAACCTATGTAATCGGCGAGGTCGAAGGATCTTATCCTTCCACTGAAACGCGCTTTCCGATAACCACCTCGGAGTATAATTTTAATGATAGTATTTATACCATGGAACTCAGGGGCTGGTGGAAAATGAACAAGGGAATGGCTATGGGCGGCCCCTTTGTTAGCATATCACAGTTTGATGAACCGAGGGGTCGAATTGTTACCGTTGATGGCTTTGTATTCGGGGCTGGTGAAGATAAACGCGAATTGCTCAAGCACCTGGAGGCTGTACTTTTTTCATTAGAATTTCCTGAGAACGAATAATTCTCAGTCTATTACAAATACTGTAGGTCGTTTGCTTACGGTATTTTTTTTGTCGATGAACAATGAGATAATCGAAATGCAAGGCGTAATTAATGATCAGAGCCACCGATGTTAATATCTGCATTCCATTGAACCGGTAATATCAGCATTATTTATTATTTTTAGCAAATTTTAAATCAAAGCTCTTGTGGAAAAACTTCTGAATAGCTTTGAATCAAAACTACCTGTGATGAAGAATGAAAAAATAGTTGTGGGGATAACCCAGGGCGATATTAATAGCATCAGTTATGAGGTAATTATTAAAGCCTTGATGGACAATAGAATAATGGACTTTTGTATTCCAGTTGTTTATGGATCTCCAAAGGTTGCAGCTTATCATCGCAAAGCATTAAATATCGATAATTTCAGCTTTAACAATATTCGGGCTGCCGAAGATGCTAACCCAAAACGCGCCAATATCATAAACTGTATCGACGAAAACACCCGTGTTGAATTGGGAAAATCGACCAAAACAGGAGGTGAGGCTGCTTTTCTTGCATTGGAAGACGCCGTTGAAGACCTAAAGCAGGGAAAAATTGATGTATTGGTTACAGGACCCATCAACAAAGAAAACATACAATCTGATAAGTTCAGTTTTGCAGGACATACCGAGTATCTGCAATATAAATTCGATGCCGAAGAAGTATTAATGCTGATGATTAACGAATTATTTCGTATTGGAGTTGTAACAGGTCATGTGCCGCTTGCACAAGTTTCACAGCATATCTCAAAAGAAAAAGTGCTCAATAAAATTGAAATCCTGAATAAATCGCTCATAAAAGATTTCGGAATCCGTAAACCCAGAATTGCCGTATTGGGACTGAATCCGCATGCCAGCGACAATGGGTTAATTGGGGATGAAGAAAAAGAATCGATAATACCTGCAATTGAGGAAGCCAAAGAAAAAAATATTCTTGCCTTGGGCCCTCTGCCCGCCGATGGATTTTTTGGTTCAGGGTCTTACAGCAAGTTTGATGGTATTTCAGCTATGTACCACGACCAGGGATTAATTCCTTTTAATGCATTAAGTTATGAGGGAGGTGTGAATTATACTGCTGGCTTATCGGTCATTCGCACTTCACCGGCACATGGCACGGCATTCGAAATTGCGGGCTTAGACGAAGGTTCGCCCGATTCGTTCAGAAAAGCCATTTACCAGGCTTGCGATATATTTCGCATACGAATGGGTGATAAAGCTTTGCTCGAAAACCCATTAAAAACATACGATATTTCAGACTATTAAACTTAACCTCCAGGCCTTACTAACCTATGTTTGAATTCATAAAGGGAAAAATAACCGACCTCACTCCTGCTTATGCAGTAGTCGAATCAGCAGGAATAGGTTATTATCTGAACATTTCGCTTACCAGCTTTTCTCAAATTCAAGATAAAAAAGAAGTTCAATTGTATACGCATTTGGCGATTCGTGAAGATGCGCATGTGTTATATGGCTTCACATCAAAAAAAGAGCGAGAGGTATTTCGTTTGCTTATATCGGTTTCCGGTGTGGGACCAAATACCGCCAGAATGATGCTTTCATCATTGGTTCCCGATGAAGTTGCCCGGGCAATCAGCCAGGAGGATGTAAATACCCTGAAAACCATAAAAGGTATTGGCGCTAAATCGGCCCAGCGCATAATTGTTGACTTAAAAGATAAGATACAGACAGAGGAAGGTATTGAACAAATCATTACACCTTCGAACAATACTTTAAAAATTGAAGCGTTATCTGCTTTGGATGTTTTAGGATTTCCGCGCAAAAGTGCCGAAAAGGCTATTGATAAATTATTGCTCGAGAATCCTGAATTACATGTTGAAGATTTAATAAAAAAGGCACTCAAAATATTATAGACAAACCGGGTTTCAAGTGCGAAGGATTATAATCGAACCTCCATATAAACGCAATTCAATTATTTGCGGAGCATTTCTAGTGTTCCTTTCTGTGCTTCCTTTAACTAAAACGTATGGCCAAAACATCGATTCTGCCGGAGGTTACCAGCTAAGATACCCACTTGAAAGCCCCAATACTTATCCATTTTCAACTTCTGGTGTAGGTTCGCCCATGTTGTTGCCACCTCCTTCAAATGTCGAACAGTCAGTAGTTTACGATCCGGAATCAAACAGCTATATCTTTCATGAAAAAATTGGCTCCCTGAACTACCGCAATCCCTCTTCGATGAGTTTTGATGAATACCAGGAATATCATCAAAAACAAGTAACGTCGGACTATTGGCGAGCTAGGGCTCGTGAAGAAGCCGGAACCGGACCTTCCTTCCTCAAAAAATTACGATTGGGTAACCAACTTACCGATCGTGTTTTTGGCAGCGAAGGTATCACCATTACTCCACAGGGTAGTGCAGAATTAATTTTTGGATACTCGATAACAACCAATCGAAACCCCATGATTCCGGTAAATAACCAGCGTAATGGTTCATTCATCTTTAAAGAAAAGATACAAATGAATGTTACCGGTGCTATTGGCGATAAACTTGAAGTAGGATTAAGCTACAATACGGAAGCTTCGTTCGATTTTGAAAACAAAACTAAACTGGAATATTCTGGAAAGGAAGATGAAATTATAAAGAAAATACAAGCCGGAGATGTTTCTTTTCCGCTACCGGGTACACTAATCAATGGTAAGCAAAGTCTTTTTGGAATCTATACGGAACTTCAATTCGGGCGGTTAACCGTTTCAACCGTATTAAGCAATCAGCGAAGCACCTCGTCATCGGTAAATGTTCAGGGGGGAGCACAGCAAACCGAATTTGAGATAGACATTGACCAGTATGATGTAAACCGTCATTTCTTCCTGTCACACTTCTTTCGCGATAATTATAATGAATGGCTTAAAAATCCACAAAAAATTGAATCGCAGGTACGTATCGAAAATATTGAGGTGTGGGTAGTAAATCGCCAGGGTAATTTTGAGCAATCGCGAAACATTGTGGGTGTAATGGATATTGCAGAAGCCTACGGACCCGAAGGTATTCCCAATTTCCAGGCCGATGCCAGTGTTATCTTTCCGCAAAATGGCAATAATCTGCCTACCGACAATAGCATTAACAGGCTCTATCAAAACCTTGCATCAAACGATGCGATTCGAACTTTTAGTACCATCGATGCTGCTTTTTCAGGTACCGGAAATTACATTTTTACCGAGGGCCGTGACTATGTAAAGCTAGAAAATGCACGTCCACTTTCCGAAAGAGAATTTACTATTAACAGGGAGTTGGGATATATTTCTCTGAACTCACCTTTACGCAACGATGAGGTGCTGGCTGTAGCTTTTACCTATTCCTATAGAGGAGAGATAAAGAAGGTTGGTGAATTAACCATTGATGTAAAAAGTGATAGTATTTCTACAAAAGCATTAATTGTAAAGCTATTAAAGGGAACAACACAAACCCCGGCCTTTAAAAACTGGGATTTGATGATGAAAAACGTTTATGCCATAGGTGCTTTCCAGGTAAGTCCTGAAAACTTTGTGCTGGATGTCCTTTATAGAAACGATAAAACAGGTGTTTCTACAAATGTACTTGCCGATAACCGATTATCAGAAAGCTCCCTGGTAAAGGATGAAATATTACTCAAGGTGCTGGAGCTCGATAACCTTGATAATCGGCGTGAGCCCTACCCCGATGGAAGGTTCGATTTCGTTGAAGGAGTAACAATCAACTCACGAAATGGTCGTATTTTCTTCCCGCTTGTAGAACCTTTTGGATCCGATTTGCGTGAGCGGTTTATTGGGTCAGAAATAGACCCCGATAAAATTGAATCCAATAACAGGGTGGCCGATTTATATGTCTATGAAGAACTTTACGATAGCACACAGACCAAGGCACAGCAGGTAGCTGAAAAAAACAAGTTTTACCTGCGTGGTCACTACCAATCATCGGGAAGTTCCGATATTCAGCTGAATGCTATGAATATTCCTGCCGGATCTGTTAAGGTTACAGCAGGAGGTGTATTACTGGCAGAGAATGTAGATTATACGGTTGATTATACCCTGGGCAGAGTAAAAATACTTAACCAGGGGCTGCTGGAGTCCGGCACCCCAATAAAGGTATCACTAGAAAGTAATTCCTTCTTCAATATTCAGCAAAAAACACTTTTAGGAACCCACCTGGATTACCGTTTTTCTGAAAACTTTAACATTGGCGGTACCATTATGAGACTAAATGAGCGCCCGCTTACTGAGAAAGTTAACCTTGGAGAAGAACCCATTTCAAATACTATATGGGGCTTAAATACATCGTATCGTACCGAATCACAATTTCTTACTACACTTGTCGATAAACTTCCTTTACTCGAAACCAAAGAGACTTCAAGCATTGCTATTGATGCAGAATTTGCTCAGCTTATTCCGGGACAGTCGAAAGTTATTGGCGAGGGTGGTGTAGCCTATATAGATGATTTTGAAGGAGCACAAACCAAGATCGAATTAAAAAACCTAACTGCCTGGACCCTTGCCAGTCCGCCCCAAACCTTTGGTGGAGTTAATGATTTTACCTTTGGAAACAGAGAAGGAATAGAATCGGGATATGCTCGAAGTAAACTTTCGTGGTACATCATTGATCCGGTATTCTACGGCACCAACGCCAATCGTCCGAGCATTAATGAAGATGATATTAAAAGTCATTACCAGCGAGAAGTTATCAGCCGCGAACTATTCCCCGACAAGGATGATGATATTTCGGGTTTTACCAGCCGTATATCGGTATTTAACCTGAATTATTATCCGCAGGAAAGGGGTCCGTATAATTTTAATCCCAGTCTGTTTCCTGCAGAGAATAACTGGGGTGGTATTATGCGCGAAATTGTAACTACCGACTTCGAAGCCAGCAATATCGAATACATCGAGTTCTGGTTGTTGGATCCCTACCTTGAGGATGAAGAAATAACTAATGAAGGTGACTTGTACATTCATTTGGGCGAAGTATCGGAGGATATCTTACGCGACAATCGTAAAACTTTTGAGAATGGATTCCCCACAGGTCCTGAGCCTGTTGATGTGATTGAAACTGAATGGGGATTTGCTCCAAAAGGACAATCGCTTGTAAATGCTTTCGATAACGACCCGGAATCGAGGGCCTTCCAGGATATTGGTTTGGATGGTCTGAATGACGAGATGGAAAAAGAATTTCATTCTGGTTTTGGTGGAGATCCTGATGACCCTTCAGGTGATAATTTTGAGTATTTCCTGAGTAGCACGCACGATTCGGAAGGACATAACATTCTGGAGCGTTATAAAAACTATAACGGGCTTGAAAACAATTCGCCGGTAGCTACTGATGATGCCGAATTTGTTGCCTCGAATCGCACCCGCCCCGATGTGGAAGATATTAATGAGGACAATACCCTGAACACTACCGAAACCTATTACCAATACCGAATCAGCATGCGTCCCGAAGATTTTGGTGTAGGAAAAAACTATATCGTCGATGAGGTTGATGGTGAGGTAAACAATGATGGTGTAAGGGCAAAATGGTATCAGTTTAGAATTCCTATTGCTGACTTTGAGCAAAAGGTAGGTCCCATCAGCGACTTTAAGTCTATCCGTTTTTTCAGAATGATGTTAACGGGTTTTACCGATGATGTGCAATTGCGTTTTGCCACACTAGAACTTGTACGGGGTGAGTGGAGAAGATATACATCTGATTTGCAAAAAGCAGTTCCTTCGATAAACCAGCAGCACGATGGTACTACCTTTGAGGTATCGGCTGTAAATATTGAAGAAAACAGCAGAAAAGTACCAATAAACTATGTTTTACCTCCAGGAATAACCAGGGTTACCGACCCCAGCCAGCCACAGGTAAAACAATTAAATGAACAATCGATTCTCTTAAAGTTCGACAACCTCCAGGAAAATGACGGGCGGGCTATTTACAAGAACACACAGCTCGATTTAAGGCAATACAAGCACTTACGTATGTTTATTCATGCCGAAGCATTACCCGAACGCGATGATGAGCTTGCCGACAATGATATCTCTGCAATTATCAGAATAGGGTCCGATTATCAAAACAACTATTACGAATACGAGATACCGCTGACAAAAACACCTCATTTCCAAACCTCGCCCGATACTATTTGGCCAGTAACAAATGAGCTTTACCTGGATGTTCAAAAGCTTGTAGAATTAAAAGTAAGACGCAATCAAGCTATAGATGGCGATAATCCTGTAAATGTGCAATCAGTATATGTAGAAAACGATGGCAAGAACAAGATTAAAGTAAAAGGTAATCCTAACCTTAGCAATATCAGACAAATAATGCTTGGTGTGCGCAATCCGGGAGATGAGTTTAACACACCGGCTTATACCAACGACGGGCTACCCAAGTCGGCAGAAGTATGGTTCAATGAACTGCGTTTAACTGATTTTAATAACGAGGGCGGTTGGGCAGCAAATGGCCGTTTTCAGGCAAAACTGGCAGATTTTGGAATTCTGAATGTTGCCGGAGCCACCAGCAAGCCTGGATTTGGTTCAATTGAACAAAAAACTGAAGAACGCCAGAGAGAAGAGATAAACCAACTCGATGTTTCATCAAATCTTGAATTGGGAAAATTTTTCCCCGAAAAGGCAAAAGTATCGATACCCTTTTTTGTGGGGTACTCCAACACGACCATAAATCCGGAATACTTTCCTCAGGATCCTGACAGAAAACTAGAAGATGTACTAAATGAAACTTCAAGTGCCGAAGAACGAAAACAAATTAAGAAGTTATCGCAGGACAAGACCGAACGCACAAGTATTAATGTAACAAACGTGCGCTGGAACAAACAATTAAAAAAATGGAAGGTTTTTCAACCGTCCAATCTATCGGCCTCTGTGTTGTATTCTCAAACAAAAGCAAGCAATTACAGTACCGAATACAACAACATGCGAAAATACGGCGCCAGCCTGAATTATGTGTATAACGATCGCCCCAAACCTGTTACACCATTCAGAAAATGGAAAGCAGTAAGAAAACCCGCATACCGTATTATTCGCGATTTTAACTTTAATTACCGCCCCTCATCCTGTACCTTTGGTACTACCTTCGATCGGAACTACCAAACCATGAAATTACGAAATGTTTATGGTGAGGAGGTTGACCTGATAATAGAACCTACCACCAGCAAGGACTTTTATTGGGATAGAACCTATAGCTTACGATGGGATTTTACTCGTGCTCTAAAATTTGATTATTCAGCCACCAACAATGCTATTATTGACGAGCCTCGCTTTGATGAGAAGGGTAATGATTACCGGCAGGCCGACTGGTTCGGAGGAAATAACAGCTATTGGAAAGATTCCGTTCGTGCTAATATTATGCAAGGAGGCCGAAACCTGCAGTTTACGCAACAGTTTGGCCTCTCGTATACCTTACCCCTCAATAAGATACCCTTGCTAAACTGGACCAACCTTAAGGCTTCGTATAATGCTAACTATACCTGGATCCATGGCCCCATACTGGCTGGTCGCCAAGATCTTGGCCATACTTTAAAAAACGGCAACACGATAAAACTACAAGGCAGTTTTAACATGAAAAACCTGTATAATAAAGTTGGTTACTTTAAGCGACTTGACCAGAAATACAGTCCCCGTGGTGTGCAGAACAAAGAAAAACGGTATAAGACAGTTGAGTTTTCAAAACGCACTTTTGTCAATAAAGGACGTCCGAAAAACATTTTCCATAAGCTTGGAACCGAAGATGTTACCGTAAGAGTAACAGACAAAAATGGAGAACCGGTTGATGTAAACATGGAAGTTATTAATCCAAATAAAATAGCCATTGAGGCGGATGAAGATTTAACAGGTATTACTGTTTTTGTCGAAGGTAAAATTGAGCGAGGTGAGAATCCACTCGTTTTTATTGGCGAAAACAGCGTTCGCTTTTTACTGGGAATAAAAAATATAAACCTTACCTATACCCGCAATGCATCTACAATGCTAAATGGTTATCTCCCACAGACCCGAATGATGGGTTTTGATATGGGTAATTTTTATAATGCCCCGGGATGGCCGTTTATATTGGGATGGCAGGATCCGAATGTAAATGAAACTTTTAGTGATGTCGAGAACCTCCGGAACGATTGGTTAACGAGAGATTCTACTTTTAGCCAACCAACCATGTGGGGTATTAACGAGTCGTTTAACTACCGTACAACATTTGAACCGTTCCAGGGTTTTCGAATCGATATTTCAGGAATGCGTTCGCATGCTCAAACCATCGAACAAAAATACCTGAACAATTGGGCAGGTGGTAATTTTGAAGAGCGCATCTTTGATAACAAATACCTGGGTGGTAGCTTCTCACGTTCGGTTATTACCATTGGTACAGCTTTTGAAAACGTATCTACCTCTAATCGTTGGCAATCTGCTGCCTTTGAAAAAATGAAAGATAACAGAAGCACCATAAGCCGGCGACTGAGTGAGTCATACACCAATGGCCTTATCGGATATACGCCAAGGCTTGATCAAAATGTATCTCCGGGATATGGCGATGGATATTCTGCCAACTCATCGGAAGTGCTTATCTATTCTTTCTTATCGGCATATACCGGTGCCGATCCGGCCAAAATGAAGCTGGAGCCATTCTCATGGGTAATGATGCCTAACTGGAAAATCACGTTTGATGGACTATCGAAAATTAAGTTTATCCAAAAATTCCTGAAAACTTTAACAGTATCGCACTCCTATAAATCAACATACAGTGTAGGCAACTATTTCACCAATGTTGAATTTTATCCTGACCAAAGCGATTCCGATGCTATCAGGAGTATTTTAAGGCGCGATGTGCAAGGTGATTTCATTCCAGAATACAACATAAGTACCGTATCGATAAATGAACAAATCAACCCCCTTGTTGGGTTCGATATGACTTGGCATAATAGTCTGCTTACTAAATTTGAATGGAAGAAATCACGTTTACTCTCATTAAGCTTAAATAACCAGCAATTAACTGAGAGTCGCAACCAGGACTGGGTATTTGGTGCCGGTTATAAATTTAAAAATGTTCCTCTTAGGATTTCTACCGCCGGTGGCGATCGGAACATTAAGAGTGACCTGAATGTACGATTCGATTTAACCATACGCGATAATGTAACAGTACTTAGAACCATTAACGAAACCTCGGCGGATCAGGCAACTACAGGCGCACGAAAATTTGTACTGGGATTAACCGCAGACTACGTATTGAGTCAAACCGTGAATTTGCAGTTTTATGTCGATTGGAACCGAAACACACCTTGGGTTTCTACCTACTACCCCAATTCAGAGTTTGCCTTTGGCTTCAGTCTTCGTTTATCTTTGTAGTCTTCAAGTGTTTAATGATAAAAATCATTCACTTTTATAGCTTATCATTCAATTAAAAAACCATACATTTGTTAAAGAAAAACAGGTTTTCAACAATCCTTTTTTAGCAATAATACAATTAGTATATTCGCAGAACATAACACATAAAATATCAAGATCATGAACATACCAGCAGAACTCAAGTATACAAAAGACCACGAATGGATTCGCGTTGAAGGTGATGTTGCAACTGTAGGTGTAACTGATTACGCACAAGGCGAACTTGGCGATGTTGTTTTTATCGAAATTGAAACCGAAGGTGAAGAACTTGCCAAAGAAGAGGTGTTTGGAACCATTGAAGCGGTAAAAACTGTTTCGGACCTGTTTATGCCTGTTGCCGGCGAAGTTACAGAGGTGAATGGTCAACTGGAAGACACTCCTGATGCTGTTAACAAAGACCCTTATGGCGAGGGCTGGCTCATTAAAATTAAAATGTCAGATGCATCACAGCTAAATGAATTACTGGATGCCAAAGCTTACGAAGAATTAATAAATGCATAATAAAAAAGGCTGCCAAATGGCAGCCTTTTTTATTTGTTATTTGATGTAGGTAATTGTAGCTGTAACTGACATTGTTTCATCAATTCCATCTTCAGTAATATCTTCTTTCTGTGAATCGGTAAGTTTTACTATTAACTTTGTATCTGTTAAGGATACAATGGTCATTTGCATTTCATATACAGAGCCTTTATCAACAATTAGTTTATCGCCCGAGACTTCCCAGTCACCATTGTCCGTACTGGAATCGGTAAAAGTAACCACATAGGTACCATCAGCCTTAATATCAATTGAATTGGGAAATTCGCTTAAAAAGTCATCTTCCAGTTCATCCATAAATTCATCGACCATTCCTTGGGCTATCACCTCAGGAACGTCAAATTCATCCATAACAAAAGCAATAGGCGTCTTCCCGTTTACGGTTGCATCAAGGTCAACACTTTGATAGTTCCAGAGTCCAATAATCTTATTGGTATCAACAGAAGAGGAATCTTCATCCTTCTCACAGCTTAAAAACACCATTGGAAGAACCAACAGCAAAATGGCAAGAACACGTGTAATCTTAGTTTTCATAATACATATAGATTTAGGGGTGTGTCACTTTAAATTTTTGAAAAACAAGTCTTGTACAAGAAGTATTCAGTTGTAATAAAGTTAAGATAAATAAGCTATAAATCAAAGGGTTAATTTCTTGGCAACTGATAATAAAGCAGGAAGCAAAGTATGCTTGCTAATTTATAAGAAGATTATATCAACGTTTCTATAATCGAACCCAGCATTGAAAGGGATGTGATTTTAATTCTGTAGTTAGTTGGAAACATGTCTTGCTCAGCCAACTAGAATGAACATACTAAAGCAAACAATGTTCAGTTCGAGTGCCCAATTTCAATTAAAAACCAAATAAAAACCATCATGAAAAGGTCTTCCCTTCTATTGATTCTGCTTTTCATCGTTTCGACCCTCATTATAGATGCTCAAGATAGAAGCAGTCAAAGAATACCGCTTATTGGCACTGAGGCCCCAAAATTTAGAGCCCCATCAACAAATGGTGTGATATCCTTTCCCAATGATTTTGAGGGTAAATGGAAAATATTATTTGCCCATCCACGTGATTTTACGCCGGTATGCTCTTCGGAAATACTAGACCTTGCTTATAGACAGAATGATTTCAAAAATTTGAATACGCAAATTGTTATCATCTCGGTTGATCGCATGGTATCGCATCAAAGTTGGAAGAAAGATCTGGAGAATATCGATTTTGAAGGACGTGGGAAGGTCAAAATTTATTTTCCGCTTGTTGTTGACAGCAACTATTCTATTGCTTACAAATATGGTATGGTCGACACGCAACAAAAGTCCGGACAGAGCATTAGAGGAGTATTCTTCATTGATCCGCAGAATAAGATCAGATCCTTCCATTTTTATCCGGGTGAAATAGGCCGAAACACGGATGAAATTCTTAGAACACTTCAGGCACTTCAGGCACATGACAAGCATAAAAATATTGTTTTACCTGCAAACTGGAATCCGGGTGACGATTTTATGAAACCGTTTCTCACTCCCGAAGACAAAGAGAAACTTAAAAACCACGATCCTGATATTTACTACATCAATTGGTATATGATTTACCAGAAACCAGAGTGAGCAACAAAAAGATATCTGAATGAAGCACTAAAAAACTTTTTATGAAAAATACTTGGCTCCTTCTTACAATTCCCTTATTCTTCTTCCATAAAAACGTATCCGGTCAATCAGGTTTATCTGTTATTCAAGGTATTGTGTATAATACAGAAAACAATCCGGCAATGTTTTCTACGGCGGTGTTAATGAATAAAGACTCTGTATTTATGAATGGCACCCTGATTGGCGAGGATGGAATGTTTCGGTTCGAAAAACTGAATGCGGGAGCCTATCATATCATGGTGCGAAATATAGAATTTCAAACTTATATTTCTTATCGGATAACTATCAATGAGAGTGATATCATTGATTTGGGCAGCATTCATCTTAAAACAAAAACCAATAATCTGGAAGAGGTGGTTATTAAAGGTGAGAAAGCCCTGGTTGAAGTTCATTCCGACAAAATGGTATACAATGTATCGGCAAGTGTTAATGCCACCGGAAATAACGCACTTGAGCTGCTGAGCAAATCTCCTGGTATCCGTGTTGATATGGATAATAATATTATCCTTCAAGGTAAAACAGGAGTGCAAATATATATCAATGGGCGTCCCTCAAGAATTTCGGGAAGCGATTTGGCAAATATGCTTGAAGGAATGCAATCAGAAAACATTGAATCCATCGAAATAATCTCAAATCCTTCGGCTAGATACGATGCTGAAGGTACCGGTGGAATAATTAATATCGTGATGAAAAAAAGCATGGCAACAGGCTTTAACGGCAGCTTAACAGGAAGCTATTCTAAGGGAATAGAGCCCAGAGCTAATGCAGGAACCAACATTAACTATAATGGTGAGAAGATTAATTTCTTTTCCAGTTTAAACTACTCCGACAATAATTATACTTTCAATAGAAATGAGATTATGCTGAGAGAAGATTATTCCTTAACCATGATATCTCTGCGCCCAACTAACAAACGAGGAATCAATTTTTCAGGTGGGATGGATTATAGAATTAACAAAGAACAGACCCTTAGTTTTGATGCCCGGGTATTGGTCGACAAAAGAATATCACCACAAACAAGCAATACCATAATCGATGATTTAAGCGAGGTTGACCCATCTGAAATACTCATAGCTAAAACCATGGATGATGGAGGTAGCGATAATTATAATGCTAACCTGCATTACAGCTTTGTCCCGAACAGAAGTTCAGAATTTTCGGCTGATATTAGTTTTGGCATTTATTCAAGTACCAGAGACACTAAACAACCTAACTGGTATTATTCTATGGATACAACCCTCCTAAGAAGCATTGAGAGCCAATTTAGCGCAAATACCGATATCGACCTTTTCTCTACTCAAGTAGATTATGTCAGGAGATTTGGAAAAGCCAGTATATCCTCAGGTGGTAAATATTCCTATATCAGCACCAAGAACTCACTTGATTTTTACAACATTGAGGATGACAACCCCATCTTGGATCCGGATAGAAGTAACAATTTCACCTACCTGGAAAAAGTTGCGGCGGCTTATATAATTATAAGTTGGAAACCCACCGACAAGATATCAATGAATGCAGGAGTTCGGTTTGAGAATACCTCATCACTGGGAGAACTGATAAGCGCAAATCCCGGACCCGATGATATTGTACCAAGAAATTACAACAGTATTTTTCCTAATATTAGTATATCATTTGATGACAAAAAGAAGCATGCTTTAAGCCTCAGCTACAGCAGAAGGATTAACAGACCCAATTATCAGAATCTGAATCCCTTTGAGTCAAAACTCAGTGAGCTCTCATCGTGGAGAGGTAATCCCTTTCTTGAACCAAATTATATCACCAATTACCAGGTAAGTTATTCGCTAATGAGAAAACTGGTTATTTCAAATACTTTTAGCATCACTGAAAATTATTTTGCGAGACTGTTTCAAACCGATGGGGATAAAGGCACCGTAATATCTCCCCAGAATATGGACAATGCCATTGTAAATGGATTGTCTGTAAGCTATCCTCTAACTGTAAGCAAGTGGTGGGAATTTACAGCTTTTTTCCTGTACAATTACGAAGATTATTCGGGTGGTTTGGGTGGCTATTCTATAAACATGGAAAAACATATACAGGAATTCAGGATGCAAAATGCCCTTAAACTTCCCCTAAAATTTAATATGGAATTGTCTTTTTATGCTACTAGTCCGCACGTATGGAGAGGTGCCACTACTATTGACGGGTATTACCGAATCGATCTCGGATTAAAACGTGTGTTTTTTAATGAAAAATTATTGGTACAGGTATCTGCCTGGGATATCTTTGAAACTGGCACAACGTATTATTACAGCAGTAATTATGGAGGAATGGTTATTGATGGAGATGCCTTTTTTGATGGCCGAAGAATAGCTGTCAACGCCTCTTATAAGTTTGGAAATCAAAACATTAAAAAGCGCAAAGTAAAATCCTCGTTAGATAATGAATTGAACAGAATTTCGGAATGATACAAAATATGCGTAACATTTGGAGTTGTACCTTTAGTAACGCTTCAGTTTAATTAAAAATACTTTGACGACACAACAAATAGAAAAAGCCCCATGAGGAGGTTTATAATATAGCTGAGACTGATGAAATAGCTAACCTGCCGGTGTTAACGAGCTTGAGAAAGGCGGTTGATTTTCTATCTTTCTATTTCTTGAACTCTACTATTCGCATATTGCCTTTCATTTATAGTGGCTTCCTATTATATTTGTCATACATAACACCACTATGAGTGTTTTCGTAACCTGAGTTCAGATGATTGGTTACAAAAAGATTTTTTTAAACCCGAATAACAAACTATAATGAGTCAAGAGTCATCGGAGAAAAAAGATAAGCTAAACAACAATGTTGAAAAAAACATAGCCTCAAAGGAGCATGCGGGCATGGATGATATCCCTGCAGCGACAGGCGTTTTAAGATGGATTGAGGTAGTTGGAAACAAACTGCCGCATCCTTTCTGGATGTTTGTCTGGATCTGCATAATCATTGTCGCTACAAGTGCTATTACCAGTTATTTTAGTGTGAGCGCTGTGCAGCCCGGCTCAGGCGCAGAGATCGCTGCCAGGAATATCGCCACAGGGGATGGACTTCGCTGGTTTTTACAAAATCTTGTTACCAATTTTGCTCACTTTGCTCCACTCGGACTAGTTCTGGTAATGTTGATGGGTGTCTCCATTGCAGAGCAGAGTGGTCTGCTGACGGTCATTATGCGCAATATAGCTTTTAAAACGCCCAAGCGTATAATTTTCCCGGTGATCTTTATTATCGGAGCTTGCGGAAACATCGGCTCTGATGCTGGTGTAGTTGTAGTGCCACCCATCGCAGCCTTAATATTCATGCAATTGGGATACCATCCCATTGCCGGACTGATTGCCGGCTATGCTGGAGCCACTGCAGGATTCACTGCAAATTTCTTCATTGCAGGAACAGATGTGCTGCTTGCAGGTATCAGTACAGAGATTACAGAAAAGATGAATCCGGCCATGGAGGTAAGCGCAACAGCGAACTGGTATTTCATGATTATTTCTACGATCATGTTAGGTTTTGGTGGAGCCTTTATCGTAAGAAAATTTACCATACCACGCACTGCGGGATTTGCAGGGATGCATAAAGTGGCAGAAATCGCAGCTGACACTCATGAGCTAACGCCCGATGAAAAAAGAGGACTTAAACATGCAGGAATTTCATTTCTCATTTTGGCGGTCATCATCGCAGCACTGGTTATTCCGGCTAATGGCCCGTTGCGGGATCCCATAACCGGTTCGGTTGTACCCTCCCCCTTTTTGCGGGGTCTGGTTCCTATCCTCTTCCTGATGTTTGCCATACCCGGCTATTTCTATGGCAAAGCTGTTGGTACAATTAAACATAAGGATGATGTTCTGAAGCACATGGAACATGGAATGAAGGGACTTGCCGGATATATCGTACTGATGCTTGTTGTCGCTCAGTTTATCAATCTTTTCAGCTGGTCTAACCTTGATTCAATTATGGCAATCAAGGGTGCAGAATTTTTAAAGGCAACTGGCCTCACCGGACCATTGATGTTTATACTGTTTATTTCTTTGATCGCATTTTTGAACATCTTCCTGGGATCCGGATCTGCAAAATGGGCCATCTTTGCTCCAATTTTTATTCCCATGCTGGCAGAACTGAATTACAGTCCCGGATTCGTTCAGTTAATGTATAGAATAGGTGATTCCATTACAAACAGTATCTCACCCTTGTATGTATACTTCCCACTGCTTATTGGCTGGATACATCAATACGATAAACGATTAAAGATTGGAACAATCGTTTCGCTCCTGGTGCCCTATGCGGTAATATTATTCATCTTATGGACCATGCTGCTATTTGTATGGTACTTTTTAAATATCCCAATCGGAGTGGGTGAGTTTATTTACCTCACAAAGGGAGGATAATGGGGTTATTTTCCTGAAGATCCCGCTGGGTGAGTTAATTAAACAGCCAAACGCGATTAGGGAGTCCCCTATGGATAATAGATAGGACCCTCAATGCCCAATGGTATGCCTGCCCAGATCCATATCAGTAGCATGGGTATACGAACCAGAGCAAATCCGATAGCATACGGAAGCATCATCGAGATCAGGGTTCCGATCCCTACATCTTTCACATACTTCTGTGCAAAAACAATTACAAGCGGGAAGTAGGGTAAGAGTGGTGTTAGAATATTTGAATACGAATCTCCAATTCTATAAGCCGCCTGGGTTGTTTCAGGAGAGAAACCCATTAACATGAGCATTGGTACAAAAATAGGTGCAAGCAGCGCCCATTTAGCGGATGCACTTCCCATAATAAGATTAACAAGTGAAGAAACAAGGATAAAGGCAACCAGCAAGGGACCACCCGAAAAACCAATGGCCTTCAATCCATCAGAACCTTTTACAGCAAGCACACTGCCCAGGTTAGACCAGTTAAAATATGCCACAAATTGGGCAGCAACAAAGGCAATTACTATATACATGCCCATGGTAGCCATACTTTTGGATGTCATATTAGCCACATCCTTGTCATTTTTAATGGTTTTGGCTACAATTCCGTACACAAGGCCGGCGACGAAAAAGATTATAAACATTATGGGAACCAGCGAATTGTAAAAAGGATTAAGACTTCGCACACCAGTTTCCGGATTTAGCTCACCACGCAACAGGCCATTTTCAGGAATAATGGTCATGATGAATAGAAAGAGCGTAAAGACCGAAGCTACGAAAGACCATAATAGCGCTTTCTTTTGCTGACGTGTAATAGGTTTATCCTCTTCAATCTCTAAATCCGCTTCGGGTTTATATTGTCCTAGCCTAGGCACCAGAATTCTCTCGGTAATCCATGTACCCACCAGGCCAACCAAAGGCACTGATGCTGCCATTAAATAATAATTTGATAGCGGATTGACGGTATATTCAGGGTCGATAATCTGTGCAGCAGGTTCGGTGAAAGCAGCGATCATTGGATCCAATCCGGTAGGAAGCAGATTTGCCCCAAAACCACCTGATACACCTGCAAATGCAGCTGCAATACCTGCAAGCGGATGTCTCCCCATACTGAGAAAGATCGCTCCTCCTAGCGGAATCAAAACTACATACCCGGCATCAGCAGCTACAGAACTGAGCATACCTGCAACAACAATGGAAAAAGTAATGATTGATCGGGGTACTTTGGATACAAAAAGCCGTAAAGCTACCGAGATCATTCCGGTATATTCGGCTACGCCAATTCCCAGCATTACAACCAGCACGAGTCCAAGTGGTGGAAATTCAGCAAAGGTATCCACCATCCTGGTAAATATCATTTGCACACCTTCCCTGGTTAACAAATTGACTACATTTATTTTGTCTACCGGGTTCCCATCAACATCGAGAAGGCCCGCTGCCTTACCAGGATGTTCAACAGATACACCTCCAAAGAACCATGATAACAACAATGTAATACCCATTAAAATGGCAAAAAGGGTTACAGGATGGGGAAGCTTGTTTCCAACAAGCTCTATTTTATCAAGAATGCGCTTAAAAAAACCGTTTTTCTGCTTTTGTCCTTTATTCATAGTGCTAAAATTAATAGGCATTTAACCAATGATGTAAGTGTATTGTTCATTTCGTCCATTGAATGTCCCTCAATATAGAAACTTAATTTGTAAACGGAAAGATTAAGCTGTAGTAAACTTC
>DNTK01000320.1 GCA_003508755.1 Bacteroidales bacterium
TTCTACGACAGGACCCATCAATTAATCTACTTTTTTACGTGACAGACTAACTTTTCCTGAGTTAACCATGAATACAGCAACAAGAGCGAGGGCTCCTAAAATAATATAAACCAGGTTGGTAGCAGTATGTGCAATAAAAGCAAATATATCAGCCTGGTTGGCAGCAATCTCGTACCCCTTGGCAAGTGTTAAACTTACCATAAAGTGCCATGGTCCGATACCTCCCTGCACAGGAACGAGCATAGCCAGTCCTCCCATCAGAAAGGTTAACATTCCAGCTCGAATGCTCAAGTGTGCTGTTGGCTCAAACGCTAAGAATACCACGTATAACATGGCCAGCCACATTGCAAAGATGAATAAGGTATGTGCCACAAATTCCCAACGCCTTTCGAGTCTTGAAATAGAATCTACCCCCTCTAGAAATTTTGTCCAAAGAGATTCTTTTTTTGCTACTGCTTCGGCCTTTTTCTTACGACGATACCGACGATATAATATGATCGCATAAACACCCGCAGCCATCAGAGCCAATCCTATAAACAGATTCCTGAGAGTAAAGAGTGAATCGAATGTTTCGCGCAATGCCGGATAAGCATCAGCAATTTTATTCAGGGTTTCAAGGTTCATAGCAAAAATAAGTACTGCGAGTATACCCAGCATAATTACATCGGCTAAACGCTCAATTATCATTGTCCCAATAAGTTTGGCAAAAGGCACTCTGTCGGTACTTGCTACAACTGAGCAACGGGCTACCTCACCCGCACGAGGGATGAACAGATTTACCAGGTAGAGTACATAGCACGATAAAAACACATTGATAAACCTTGGTTTATGTCCAATAGAGTTAATTAATAATTGCCAACGCATGGCCCTGGAAACTAGCGACAAAACACTAAATATCAACGACATACCTATCCAGAAATAGTTCACCTCTCTAAAAGCATCTAAAATTTCCTGTACGTCGTACTTACGATAGATAAGCCAAAAAATAAATACTCCTAACCCTAAAAAGAATAAGTATTTAACTACGTTTATTATCTTGCTCCTCATGAATAACTAATTCAAAAAAAATCTGGTGCAAAACTATACTTTTTATTGCTACCTAGCAGCTTATTGTTGACAGAAAAGCTTATCTTTTGATTAAATTTTTAACTTTTTAACTTCAATGAACCGAAGACCTCGCATTTTCGCCCTACTCTTTATATTTTTTTCTGTTATTCAGGTATTTGGTCAGAGTAAGCTGAATACCAGCATTCCATTTAAAAGCACCAACCATAACATCGATATAAAATACTCGGTATACTTACCTGATGGCTACCACCATGCAAAGACATATCCAACCCTATTCTTGCTGCACGGCTTTGGAGGCGACGAGACCAGCTGGGTAATTAAAGGAAATGCCCAGGCCATTCTCGATAGTTTAATAAATACTAAAATATTACCTCCTGTTGTGGTGGTTCTACCAGGTGTACAAAACAGCTATTATATAAACGACTATAAGGGTATATTGCCCATGGAAGAAATATTGGTACAGGAGTTTATTCCTTACATAAATAAAACCTACCCAACCGATTTACGAAAAACCCACCGTGCCGTTGCCGGTCTCTCGATGGGTGGATATGGCGCTACCATACTACCGGTAAAGCATCCTGAACTATTTGGCACCTCCATCAACCTCAGTGGTGCTGTTCGCACGGATGAAATCTTTATACAGCAAACACCCGCAAAGTACCACCAGTATTTTGCTCCTCTGTTTGGAGAATCTCTCTCCGGAACTGACAGAATAACCCCTCACTGGAAAGCCAACAGTCCTTATTACTTAATCGATTCCATAAAGGCCCAAGAATTGAAAACCATCCATTGGTATATCGATTGTGGTACTGATGATTTTCTTTTCGATGCCAATAAAGCCATGCACGAGCACTTTATGAAATATAAAATACCCCATGAATTTCATACGCGGCCAGGAGAACATACATGGCATTACTGGAGAAAAGGTATAATATTAGCCATGTTGTTCTGGGGAGAAATATTACGTGACAATTAACCATTTACCGATAAAAACAGGACTTTTATTCACTGTAACTGCAAATACACCTATTGAAGCTTTGCTTATGGGATAACAACTATTACCTTTGAACGTTTCAAATTAAAATAAACTTAAAACAAATTAATATGAACCAACAAGCACAACAAATTGACCCGCGAAAAATCAGGACCTATGTAATAATAGGTGTTATTGTTATCGCTTTCTTCATTTTTGTAAAAAGCACCTTCATTATTCTTCAACCCACAGAAAGAGGGGTAGTATTTCGAAAATATACATCTGGATTGGATGTTGAAAATGTTCGTTCTGAAGGGCTTAATATTATTGCACCATGGAACGACCTGATAAGTTTTGACATTGCTGAACAACAGATTGAGGAAACAATGGATGTATTATCAGTAGATGGTTTATCGATCAGTCTTGACGTATCGATAAGATACAGACCCAAGGCAAATGAGATTGGTTATCTATATCAGTCATTCAGAGATCAGTATGTAAACAACCTGGTTCGTCCAGAACTGCGTTCGGCAGTAAGAAGAATTATCGGTGAGTATACCCCTGAAGAATTGTATGCCACAAAAAGGCAGGAAATTGAAACGGCAATTCAACTGAGTACAGAGCGTGTTCTTGATACAAACCATGTAGAATTAACGGCTTTACTATTCCGTTCCATCAAATTGCCTGAAACTATTAAGCAAAGTATTGAAGATAAATTGAAAGCAGATCAGGAATCTCAAAAGCGAGAATACCTTCAAGAAATTGCTGAAAAAGATGCACAAATACAAATTACTCAAGCAAAAGGTAAAGCCGAGGCTAACCGTATATTAAGTGCCAGTTTAACCGATAAAATCCTGCAGGAAAAAGGTATTCAGGCTACCGAAGAGTTAGCTAAATCGCCCAATACGAAAATAGTAATAGTTGGTAGCAGTAAAGATGGATTGCCCATTATACTTGGAGGTAACTAGAAGAAAATATTAGGTTTTTGATTGTTAGTTATCAGATCTTAGCTTCACTTTTCCCATTGCCTATTATCTGCTATCTAACAATCAATTATCTCTTTCTACAAAAACCATTATCTTTGCAGACTAAATTTTTTAATATGACAAAAAAGATTATTGGTCTGTACCAACTGATTACCGGCGTCATGGGCGCCATTATTATTTTCGCCAGCCTTTTAAACACTTCAGCTGCTAAGGTTGCCCTTCCACAAAAAGTTGCCGGTGTAGTACTCTTTGGTCTTTTGGCCTGGGCAGGCTATGGCCTGATTAATAAAAAGAGAAATGCACTTAAGTACTCTCGTATTTTACAAGCACTTCAGGTTATTTCATTTTCAATTGGCGGTACCTTATACAAATTTACCGCGGCCGGATTTATTGCTCTCGGAATTAAGAATGGTTCATTTACATGGGGTATCAGTGCGCAACCCATTGATTTTGCGATAACCTCTATACAAAATACATCATTTAGTCTTATTGTATACCTGGTTCCCCTTCTTATTCTTATTGGTTTACTTCGCGTTAAATAAACCACTTATGAGAAAAATTTCCTGGTCCGGCCAACGGTTTTTTTATGTGGTAACAGCAATACTAGTACTGATTACCATAATCGTTTCGTTGCAGTCGTATTCAACCGGCACCTGGGAAGCGGCTGGCGGCCTGCATTCGAACTTTAACAATTACCTCATTTTTAAGACATCAGCTACCCATTTAATTCAGGGCCTCGACCTGTATGTTCACCATCCAGGCGATCATGTTGATTTATTTAAATACAGTCCGTTGTTTGCTTTGCTCATGGCTCCATTCACAATTTTACCTGATTGGCTGGGTATTATTATATGGAACCTGATAAACCTACTGACCTTAATGATAGGTTTAAGAATGATGCCCGGGCTCGGTAAAAAGCAGGTGACATTTATTCTGCTTATAGCCTTCTTTGAACTTATTGGTTCTATTATGAATGAGCAGAGCAATGCCTTAATGGCTGGCCTGATGGTGTTGGGAATTGCCTGCTTCGAAAAGAATAAACCTTTTTGGGGTGCACTGTCCCTGGTATTTTCGGTATACATAAAGTTATTCTCACTGGTGGTGTTTATGATGCTCCTGTTTTATCCTAAACGCCTGAAAACCGCACTTTATACAGTATTTTGGATGATTGTGTTTGCACTCTTGCCCATTCTTGTTACCGGGTGGGACGGTTTAAAAGAAACCTATTTAAGCTGGTACACCATGCTTGGTCAGGATTACAGCGATTCGGTTGGCTTTTCTGTAATAGGAATTTTGGTTAAATGGTTTAATTACCAGGGCAGCAGAAATATTGTATTTTTAGTGGGTGTAGTACTGATGGTGATGCCCCTGCTTCAAT
>DNTK01000448.1 GCA_003508755.1 Bacteroidales bacterium
TGACCCCTTGGGTGTAAACCAAGTGCTCTGAACCAACTGAGCTAATCGCCCGTTTTGCTGTTAAGCGGGTGCAAATATATAAGAGAAATTAGGAATAAAAAAATTTTTTTAGCTTTTTTGATGCTTTAAAAAATCTGCCACAACAAAAGTACTGCCGCCAATGTATATAAGGTCTTCATTATCTGCATGGTTGCGGGCTTCGAAATAAGCACTCTCTACATCTTTGAATATTCGACCGTTTAAACCCAGGTCCTTGGCATAACAATAAACCTCTCCCGGGTTGGCAGCCCTTTGTATCGAAGCACGTGTAAAATAATAATTTGCATTTTTAGGAAAGAGTGCTAATAATTCTTCGATGTTTTTATCGTCCACAAAGCCCAAAACCATGTGCAGTTGCTTATGAGCGGTTGCATTAATCTGTTCGAGTATTTCGGTTAATCCTTCTTTATTGTGCGCTATATCGCAAATTGTCAAAGGATTATGGTCAACTTCTTGCCATCGGCCCAATAATCCGGTTGATTTACAGACCTTTTTCAATCCTGCTTTAATATCTTCTATTTTTACCGGCAGCTTATCTTTAACAACATCCAGTGTACAGAGGCAGGTTCCGATATTTTTTTGCTGGTAGGCTCCAAGCAGATCTGTTTCAATGGCAATTAATCTTTCGCCATTATTAATGCGTACTATCTGAGTATTATTTGGTGTTCGCGTAGCAAACTCAAAAAAATAGTCTTTGTCGGCATAGAAAATAGGCGATTCCATTAGGGTAGTTCGGGCATTGAATACCCGTTTCGATTGTGCTTCCGATTCTCCTATGACAACAGGAATTTGTGGCTTTATGATACCCGCTTTTTCCTTGGCAATAAGTTTAATGGAGTTTCCGAGAAATTGCGTGTGATCAATACCTATGTTTGTGATGACTGATGCAATGGGACTTACAATATTGGTGGTATCGAGTCTGCCGCCCAGGCCTGTTTCGATAATAGCAACATCTACTTCTTTGGTTTTAAAATAGCTAAAAGCCATAAAAACCGACATTTCGAAAAAAGAAGGTTTAATTAACTCGTAAAAACACTGATTACGCTGAATATATTTTATCACATACTTTTTATCGATGGGAACACCATCTACTTTTATACGTTCGCGAAAATCCAGTAAATGTGGTGAGGTGTATAATCCAACTTTGTATCCCGCATGCTGGAGTACTGCAGCCAACATATGACTAACCGAACCTTTACCATTGGTACCTGCAATGTGAATAATTTTATAGGCTTTGTGCGGGTATCCAGAGAATTTATCAAGCTCGTAAGCATTTTCCAGATCTGCCTTGTAAGCAGCTTTCCCTACACGCTGGTACATGGGTAAAGCTTCAAACATGTATTTTATTGTTTCTTCGTAGTTCATTTTTTTGAATGGGGCCATTTTTCCATCCGGATTCTTTCTGGCCTTACTCGATTAGTTGCTATTGTTTGTTCATCCGCATAGCCAAGAGAAATAACAGCAAAAGGTATAACATGTTCAGGAAGTTGAAAGATTGTATGAAGGGCTTCTATTCTTTGCACACGCGGATAAATTCCAATCCAGCACGCTCCCAACCCACAACCATGTGCGGCAAGAAGCATATTTTGGGTAGCCGCTGCGCAATCAACAGGGCCATATCCATCGTCGTGCTCTAGGTTTTTATCAAAGCAAATTAAAATACCCGCCGATGCATGTTTTAACATGGAGGCATTTGGATGAACAGCCGCTATTTGATCGATGGTATGGCTGTTTCTAAAAATAATAAAGTGCCAGGGTTGTTTATTCACTGCCGAAGGAGCATACATTCCGGCAGAGATTATTTTTTCCAACAATTCATCCTCAACCTTCTGGTTGGTGTATTGCCTAATACTTCGGCGATTAAACAGTGCATCGAATAATTCCATAGCTAAGAATAGTTAAAAAGCTTGTTCACTTCAAAAATAAAACAAAATAAATGGTTATATTTATTTCGAATGTATGCCATTCATTTTCGAGAGATCGCATCAAAATAGATTTTGAAAAGAAGTTGAAAACGCTTAAGTAAGAAGAGAGATTATGCCACGAAAACCCAAGAAAATTTTTATTCTCGATACCAATGTACTGTTACATGATTTTAATTGCATCTATAATTTCGAGGAAAATGACATAGTGATCCCTATTACGGTATTGGAAGAGCTTGATAAGTTTAAAAAGGGAAATGATTTAATAAACTTTCATGCACGTGAGTTTACCCGCGAACTGGATAAGCTTTCAGGCGACAATCTTTTTAATGGAGGTGTTCCACTGGGAAAGGGACTGGGAAAACTTAGTATCGAAACAGGAAAACCTTTCTCGGATCAACTGAAGGCATCTTTTCCGGAATTAACGGCCGATCACCGGATTCTGGCTATCGCCGAAAGTATTACCATTTCTAAGCCTAAGCAATCGGTAACCTTAGTCACAAAGGATATTAACCTGCGGATGAAGGCCAAGTCTATAGGGGTAATGTCTGCCGATTATGAGAGCGATAAGGTAAAAAATATCGATGAGATATATAAGGGAATTAACACCCTCCAAGATATCGATGATGATGTTATTTCACGGGTTTACGAGGAATCGGATGGTATTCCGGTTACAGATGTCAACACCCAAGAACATCCAAAACCTAATCAGTATTTTATTTTAAAAGGCAACCGCTCAAGTGCTTTGGTGCACTATAATCCCTTTATGAAAGCTTATGACCGTGTGCTGAAACAAAAAGTGTATGGAATTGAGCCACGCAATGCAGAACAAACCTTCGCCATTGACACCCTTTGTCGCGATGAGATTCAATTGGTTACTATAACGGGGAAAGCTGGTACCGGGAAAACCTTGCTGGCACTTGCTGCCGCAATTGCCCAACGTCAAAAATACAGCCAGATATTTTTAGCCCGTCCGATAGTTCCGCTTTCAAACAAGGATATAGGATATTTACCAGGAGATGCCAAGGAAAAAATTGGCCCTTATATGCAACCTTTGTTTGATAATCTCGATGTTATTAAAAATAAATTTAGTCCTACTAGTAAAGATTTTCAAAAAATTGAAGACATGCAAAAAGGGGAGAAATTAATCATTACCCCCCTGGCCTATATTCGCGGACGAAGTTTATCCAATGTATTTTTTATTGTTGACGAAGCACAAAACCTAACGCCACACGAAATAAAAACAATTATAACCCGTGCCGGAGAAGGAACAAAAATGGTATTTACCGGTGATATTGAACAAATTGATTCACCCTATCTGGACATGAAATCCAATGGACTATCGTACCTGACCGATAAAATGATTGGACAAGATGTGTTTGCTCATATTAACCTGGTAAAAGGCGAGAGGAGTTATCTGGCAGAATTGGCGAGTAATCTACTTTAACCAAATAAATTGCATATGTCAGTAAAACGTACTTTGTATATTGTGCGTCATGCCAAGTCGAGTTGGGACATAGAAGGTATTTCCGATATCGACAGACCTTTAAAACTGCGCGGAATGCGTGCAGCATACGAAATGGCCCGAAGAATAAAAATAGATCGATATTTACCGGACCTTCTGGTTACAAGTCCTGCTAATAGAGCGTTGCATACAGCCACCATATTTATGCGGGTTTTCGAACACAAATTCGACAAGCTAAAGATCAGTGAAAAACTTTATGGAACAGGGGTGGGAGTAATTAAGAAAGTAGTCGCAAGCCAGCCCGATACTGTTCGAAAATTAATGATATTTGGACACAATCCCGATTTTTCTGATTTTGCAACCATGTTATCAGGCAATTCCTATATTGAACTGCCTACTTGCGGAATCTGCAGAATTATTTTTGAAATGGATAGTTGGTCGGATATCTCAAAAGCAAAGGTGAAAGATAGTTACATCGATTATCCCAAAAAAGGTATCGAAGCCTGAGGTTTGCATACTTAATTAGAGTGAATTCAATGCCTAAGCAATCGAATATTATAAACCGAGAACTCAGCTGGTTATCATTTAATCACAGGGTTTTGCAAGAATCGGCCGATAAGAATGTGCCGCTGGTTGAACGTGTTCGTTTTCTGGGAATTTTTTCAAATAACCTCGATGAATTCTTTCGTGTTCGGGTGGCTACCATAAAACGAATGATTGATATTCAGCATGGGAAGCAACGCGTAGAGGGTATTAAGCCTCAGCGTTTAATGAACAAAATTCAAAAAAAAGTTCTCAATCTTCAGAATTTGTTTAATGCTACCTTTAATAAATTGCTCAACGAGCTCGAAGAGCATGGTATCTATATTATTAATGAGGAAGTGTTAACCAAAAGTCAGGAAAAGTTTGTTAAACAGTATTTTAAAGAAAAGGTGCGTCCAGTAATTTCGCCCATCATGCTGCACAACATTGAGGATTTTCCTTACCTGCACGATCATTCAATTTACCTGGCCATTAAACTATCTTGTTCCGATGATCCTACTGTAAAAGAGTATGCTCTTGTGGAAATACCGACCGATTTATTACCCCGCTTTATCGAAATCCCCTCGAAAAATGGCAAACACTACATCATACTGCTCGAAGATATTATTCGAAGTTCATTCAATGAACTGTTCTCGTTTTTTAAATTTGATACTTTCGCGGCCTGGACCATTAAATTAACACGCGATGCTGAGCTGGATGTTGATAACGATGTATCACAAAGCTTCCTGGAGAAAATATCAAAAAGTGTTATGGGACGGCGAACAGGCCAGCCGGTGCGTTTTCTTTTCGATGGGGAGATGTCTAAAGATTTGCTTGAATTTATAATCGAGCGGTTAGGTTTAGATGAAGACAATAACCTTATTCCAGGTGCCCGATACCATAATTTTAAAGATTTTATGGGTTTTCCGAATGTGGGAGGGAAAGAACTGGAATATAAAAAAATGCCACCGGTAGGTCACCCCGATGTGCAGGGGAATAAAAGTATCCTTGATGTCATGCGCGAGAAGGATTTTATGTTGCATGTTCCTTACCAGGATTTTAATATTTTTATTTCATTGCTTCAAGAAGCTGCTATTGATCCTGAGGTGACTGAGATATCCATAACAGTATACCGGGTAGCTCATAATTCGAAAGTGATTAATGCCCTCAGTAATGCCTG
>DNTK01000383.1 GCA_003508755.1 Bacteroidales bacterium
TATATTGATATACAAAATAATATATCGTATATTAATTATTTTTTACGAAATCTTAATCTAAAGTTTACTTTGACAAAACAGGATTTAGTTTTGACGAAATTGTGATTAAGCCTGTTATTTTTTGAGTATCCTATTTAATTTATTGTTTATCAACAACTTAAAAAACAGTGTTAGTTCACTTCGGTTAAAGTAGTGTCTGAAAAAATATGGGAAGTCTCTGACGATATCGTTTTGTTCGTATTTTTCCTGTTCTAGATCCTCATTTTTACATAGAAATATATCGTTACCTGGAATTGCAAACATGACATTCATTTCCTGCGGTTTCAGCGATCGTTCAAATGTAAAAATAGGATTCCGACATTTCTTTGTGGTTATAACAAATGGCTTAACTAAGTCTTTTAATCTTTTGGTGCCATATATATCCACATCAAAATCATAGGCTGCCAGGGCTTCATTGTAGTGTTTTATGGTATCAGGAATAATTTCAAAAAAGGGGTCGTAAATGTTCCGGGCTGAATCGAATTTTTTAAACCTGAATTCAGGATCAACTGTTACAAGAGGTGCCTGAGCTTCATGGTCTCTGTCGAGGTAATGCATTCCTGGATCATTAAAATTTGTTGTAAAGGATTTTACCGGGAAGACAAAATACTTTTTGGTATCAATTAAATAGCTGTTAAAATACCTCTTCCAGGATGTTGCCGGCCAGTTTAAAACTTCTGCTGGTACACCTTGTATTGATTCTAAATCGGGATTGGCATTGTACCACTTCCTGAAATTTTGCCATTGATTTCTATTCCACGATTGCCCCCATGAGGATGTAACTTGGAGAAAATACACATCTGATTCATTCGTAAGCGGAGCAAATGGGATTTTTTCGGCATCGGTGTGTTGATAGTGATAAAGGGATATTCCACCAATGCGTTTGTCATTCTTATAAAAGTTATGCGCCATTCGGGTGTATTCCAGAAAATATGGTGATACATACAAATCATCTTCCAGAATAATTACTTCTCCAAATTCTTCAGTTAAATCGCCACAACTTAATATATGTGCCCTTAGCCCAATATTTTTTTCCTTTACACGCACCTCTTTTTTACCATGTTTCCAGGAATACGCTTTTGCATACTCAATAACATCAAGATTTTTATTTTCGTTGTTGTCTATGGAAAATACCAGGTTTGCTTCGTCTTCTGGTGGCACCATTCTGTCAAGCGATGAGCAAAGGCGCTTTAAAGAGTGCAGTCTGTTAAAAGCAACAACAACTATGGTTGGATTATTCATGGTTTATCGCTTTAGTAATTTATTTTTTGTAAATAAAATTAGCTGGCCCAACTCGCCACGCTGAAAGTAAAAAATATGAAAAATAAGATATGCCAAAAATGAATAGGTGAGAACAGGCATTTTAAAATATATAGCATACAACAGTCCTAAATAGGCAATCATCTTGGGCCCCCAAAACAACAATATTTCCTTAAATGTATATTTGAATGATTTATAAAATCCGAGATACAGCGTGGCAGGAACAACAATTAGCAAGTAATTGATTGTATAGCAAATAATCACCATTTTTACTGAAATAAGTGCACCAATTACTATGCCGCTTACCAATGCAATTGACTGAATTATTCCCAGCATTAAGAGCACTTTTTCCTTCTTATATAAAATAAAAATGGACCCACCGGTTGAAATTAGGGTTTGCCCCATAATAAGCACACCGAAATAGGGAAATAATTCTGCAACCTCTAACCAGTCCTTTCCCATTAATACGAGTGTAAACCATTTTGGAATGAGAATAAGCGGCACAGCAAATGAAAGACTAATTATGCTAATAACTCCTAAAATACTGGTGTACTCTTTGTTTACATTGCCTCCCTCGTTTTTAAGCTTTTGTAAACTAGGGTATAAAACCGCACCAAATATCCCGGTTATTAAGTTAAGGGCTAAGTTTAAAAACTGATATCCTCGATTATAAATTCCCAGGCTGTGTTCTCCATAAAGCTTTCCAATTATGAGGTTGTCGCCATTTCTCGACCAGTAGTTTATGGCATTAAATCCGGATAAATTCCCAATTAAACTCTTGGTTTTTTTATAGGTTACTTTTAAATAGGTTAGTTTAAACAGCGGTCGTATTTTTAACTTACGGTTTAGCAAATAATAATCAATTGCTTCCATTAGAATTACAGGAACAATTAACGACCAGTAAGAAAACCCCAATGCTGCCATTATAATCATACCAAGAATCATGACCACACTGGCTATTAAGTTTGCTTTACCAATGCTGTTAAAGTCGAGTTTTTTAGCGTGAATTCCATAAGGTACAACACGTAAAGTTTTAAATATGAAGACCAGGGAATATACCATGGTTGGAATTATCAATGCTTTATTTCCATAAAAGTAGGCTATGGGAAATGATAATCCAACCATTAATAAGACCAGGGCTATTCCTATGAAAATTGATATGGAATGTACCGCTTTATAATAGGAATGTTTGTATTCACTTCTGATTACAGCAAAGGAAATTCCGGAATCCGTAAATAAACGGATGAAATCCGTAAAAACGGTAATTAAGGCAACAAAACCATATTCCTTTGGTAATAGCAGCCGAGAAAGAATTATCATGGAAGCAAACCGAATAAACTGGGTGGCATAATTGTAACCACCAAATGTTATCAGGTTTTTGAAAAAGGTCTTTTTAAAACTCACTAAAGTAATTGTTTAGGTTTGGTAATTTAATATTGCTTACTCGTTTACATAATCAAGACCAATATTCCCAATTTGTATTATCTTTTATAAGAATATTAACTTTATGAATAAGGTGTTAATCTGCGGCAAACTTATCGAATTTTTTGGCACAATACGGGAGCATTTGATTGATATAATAAATTTCTTGCTGAATGGATACTTTCAAACCTGCTAGGGCGCGATTCAATAGATGAAGGTGCGGAGAACTAAAGTTCGGGGTAAAAGTAAATTTCTTTTTAGGAATTGTATGTTTAAGTGTTAATTGTAATTTATCATCACTTTAATCTTTAAAAAAATAACTTTAACTTCACAATATTACCATTCAGACTGAACTATATTCCATTTATCAAAGTAAATGTGTAAACTATAAAAATGATTGCGATTTCATCGCCATTAATTCTATTTTCGTACCGTCAATTAGTTAAAATAAATTCAACAAACAATGCAAATGGAACAGATTAAAGAAAAAGTTACCGACTACATCCTGGAGGCTACTTTTGCAGAAAAAGAAAAAATTAAAGAAGATACCCTCATTTTCAAGGAAGGCTTTTTCGATTCGATGGGATTTGTTATGCTACTCGGATTTCTTGAAGATTCATTTAGTGTGAAACCGGTAGATGCAGATCTTGTAGAAGAAAACTTTGAATCGATTAATGCAATTACCAATTTCGTAGTGCGCAAGCAAGCAGCTTAATTATGTGTGGTATAGCTGGTATAGCTAATTTCTCAACTACCCCCGATGAGCATCTTGTAAATCGGATGCTTACTCGAATCAGGCATCGCGGTCCGGATGAGAGTGGCATTTATGCAGGTTCGAAGGTGGCAATGGGTAATGTGCGCTTAAGTATCATCGATATTTCTTCAGGCCAGCAACCTATGCCTGATTCAAGCAAACGCTACTGGATTGTTTTTAATGGGGAACTTTTTAATCATATCGAATTAAGGGCAGAACTTGAGGCCAAGGGCTATACTTTTAATACAAACAGCGACACAGAGGTCATTGTGCAATTGTATGCCTGCTATGGCAAGGATGCCTTGCCAAAAATGAATGGGCAATTTGCCCTGGCCATTTGGGACACACTCAACGAAGAGTTGTTTTTAGCCCGCGACAGAGTAGGAATACGGCCTTTATTTTACCATAACAACAAGGGTGAATTTACATTCGGTTCAGAGATCAAGGCAATTTTTGAAAATAAAAAAATCGCACGCGGGTTCAATTCCGAATCCCTGAGCCAGGTTTTTACATTTTGGACAGCCATTACACCCTACACTGTTTTTAAGGATGTTTATGAGCTTTCACCTGGTCACTTCATGAAAGTGAGTAAATCAGGCATCGAAACCGGCAAGTATTGGGAATTACGATTTGACAATACCAATTCCAATATTAAATCTTTGGATGAAGCGGTAGAAACTTTTGATGAGCTCTTTGCCGATGCCATTAAACTTCGATTGCGCGCCGATGTGGAGGTGGCAGCTTATTTAAGTGGAGGTATCGATTCAAGCATCACAACAGCTTACATAAAGAAAATAGAGCCTGATGTGTTAAACACCTTCTCAATTGGTTTTCAAGAAGGTGAATTTGATGAAACCAGTTATCAATTCGAAGCATCAAAATACCTCGATACCAGGCATCATGCTATAAAATGTTCGGCACAGGAGATAGCTGAACGGTTTCCCGCAGTGGTATGGCATTCCGAAACACCAATCATTAGAACTGCTCCTACTCCTATGTATTTATTGTCGAAATTGGTGCGCGATAACAATATTAAAGTGGTGATTACCGGCGAAGGAGCAGATGAGATGCTTGCCGGATACAATATATTTAAGGAAGCCGAAATTCGCAGGTTTTGGTCGAAATATCCCAATTCGCAACTTCGTCCGCTATTGCTTAAAAAACTCTACCCTTATTTACCTCAAATGAAATCAGCTTCACCTACCATGCTGAAATTATTTTTTGGTTATAAGCTAGAAGAGGTCGATAATCCTTTTTATTCGCATCTGTTAAGGTGGAACAATGCATCGCATATAAAAAAACATTTTAACACAGAAATTACTCAAAAGCTCGAAGATTACGATCCCTACACCGAAATAGAACGTATATTACCGGATGGATTTGATCAGTGGGAATCGCTTGCAAAATCGCAGTGGCTGGAAACTACTGTTTTTATGTCGGGTTATTTATTGTCCTCTCAGGGCGACAGAATGGGAATGGGTAATTCAATCGAAGGGCGCTATCCTTTTCTCGATCATCGGTTGATGGAGTTCTGTGCTTCATTGCCCGCAAAATTTAAATTAAACGGACTCACCGAGAAATATTTGCTTAAAAAGCTGATTCGGGGTAAAATTCCCGATAGCATTGTAAATCGTTCAAAACAAGCCTATCGTGCACCTATAGCAAGTACATTTTTAAGCGATGATGCACCCGATTATATTCGTCAGATGCTCAGCCGGGAAGTATTGGAAAAAGTTGGTGTATTTAATGCAGATACCATTCTTCCTTTAATTGAAAAAATGAAAAAATCTCCTCGCACCAGCGAAGTCGAAAATATGGTACTTGCATCGGTAATTTCCACAAATTTGGTGCATAAGCAATTTATTGAGGGAGATTATGAAGTACTTACTGATGATTTAATCTTAAATTCGAATATTATAAACGATAAATAAATCCAATAACATGAACGATACATCGAAGAAACCTTTTTCAAAAGATATTATTCTGCTCGACAATGTCGAGGAAGTTATTGAAAATATTACTGCCCAGATGCGCAAAGATACCTTTCAGCGATTACATCGCATGGGAGGTGTTATTGGTATAAGTGGCGGAATAGACTCATCGGTTTGCATGGCACTGGCCGCAAAAGCATATGGTCCGGAAAAATGCCTGGGTGTTATGTTACCCGAGCAAGATTCTAGTGGCGATAGTGAGACACTGGCGCGCGAACTGGCCGATAAGTTTGGAGTGAAATCCATTTTGGAGAATATAACAGGAGCCCTTTCAGGGTTTAAATGTTATGAGCGACGTGATGAGGCAGTTGCCCGCGTATTCCCCGAGTACGATCCGGCTACCTACAAAATGAAAATCGGCATTAAACAGAGCGGTTTGTATACCAATTTACCACCAGTATTTAACCTAACCATTATCGATGCTGATGGAAATGAAAAAGAAGAAAGACTACCCGCAAAAGACTATTTACAGATTGTTGCAGCTTCAAATTTTAAGCAGCGCTCCCGGATGTCGATGTTATATTACCATGCAGAAGCAATGCACTATGTTGTGGTAGGCACACCAAACAAGCACGAAAAAGAACAGGGTTTCTTTGTGAAATACGGCGATGGTGGTGCTGATATTATGCCAATAGGCCAATTATACAAAACACAAGTATATCAAATTGCCGAATATATGGGCGTGCCACAGGGAATTATTGATAGAACTCCTACCACCGATACTTACACAGCCGAGCAAACCCAGGAAGAATTCTTTTACCAGATGCCGCATCAATTAATGGATATTTACTGGTACGGATATGAAAATGGGTACGATCCGGCCGAGGTCGCTGAAGTTATGGGGGAAACTGAAGACCATGTGAAAGCCATGTTTGTTAATTTCGAGCGAAAATACAAAACAACTGAATACTTGCGCCTTCCGCCAATTCGCGAATACTACAACGGGAATATTTAAACTGCATCTAATTAGTAATAACTTTGAAGAAATGTTAGTTTTTTAGTAAAATTGCTTTTGGATCACCTGTAAATTTAACCCATGAACTGCATCGATTATTTCTTTGAGCACTCAAAAACCAAGGACAGTAATTTTGTTGTAGGGCGCGAAGAGATTACTTTTCAATCCTTGCATGAAAAGGTTTATAAGTTGGCTGCTTCTCTTCAGCAAGAGGCTGGAACCGGTAATAACATCCTTTTAATATCGGCTAATAACCTTTTTTTTATAACAGCTTACCTGGCTATTATGAAGTCGGGCAACACATGTGTTCCGCTCGATCCGCGAATCGAAAAAGAAAACCTTGAATTTATTAAAGGGCAAACCAACCCCGATTTGGTTTTCATGACACCTGATGTTGCAAATCGCTTACATGTCGATTGGGCAAAAACATTACAGCCAACAGATCTAGCTGCTCGAATCGAGGAGATTAATCCTTTAAGTCAAGATGCTAGCTTTGACAAGGAAACCATCGCAGAAATAATCTTCACGTCAGGTTCAACAGGTGTGCCCAAGGGAGTTATGCTATCGCATAAAAACTTAATCGCAAATACGCGGTCCATTATAGAATATTTGCAACTTACTGAGAACGACCGCATCATGGTGGTGATGCCTTTCTTTTACTGCTATGGCTTGTCACTTTTTCATACCCACTTAAGGGTAGGAGGGTCGATGGTATTGAACAATTCTTTTATTTTTCTGGGAGCTGTAATTAATGATTTAAAAAATCACAATTGTACCGGTTTTGCCGGTGTACCCAGCCATTTTCAGATATTATTGCGGAAGTCTGAAACATTTGCAACAACTGATTTTCCGGGCTTAAGGTATGTAACTCAGGCTGGAGGGAAGCTATCACCGGTATTTATTGACGAATTTCGTGAAGCTTTTCCACAGGTTAAGTTTTATGTAATGTATGGACAAACCGAAGCAACAGCCAGGCTTTCGTATCTCGAACCTGCAGTTTATGAAGAGCGTCGTGGTTCATTGGGGAGAGGTATTCCGGGAGTAGAACTTAAAGTGGTGAACGAAAAGAATGAACCTGTTAAACCAGGAGAAATTGGTGAAATAATTGCTCGCGGAGATAACATAATGACAGGTTACATCAATGATCCACAATCAACCAACGAAGTTTTGCGTGAAGGATGGCTGCATACCGGCGACCTTGCTACTGTTGATGATGACGGGTACATTTACCATTCGGCCCGTAAGAAAGAAATCATGAAAATTAGTGGCAAACGTGTGAGCCCCAAAGAAATTGAGGAGGTAATACTTGGTATTCATGAAGTGGTGGACTGCACCATCGAAGCCATTGAAGATGAGATACAGGGCGAAGCCATAAAGGCAACCGTCGTTGTAAGCAGTACTTCCGAAACCACCTTAACGGAAGAGGCAGTGAAGGAACAATGTGCTCATTCACTTGCCATATATAAAATACCAAAAGTTGTGGAATTTAAAGACCGAATGGAACTTAGCAGTTCTGGTAAAAAAGTAAAAGCAAAATTATAAATCTAAAACCATGAAAAACTTAATATACCTTTTAGTTGTGATTTTTATTGGCAGTGCATGTAAAAATAATACCGAGTTAAGCTACGAAGAGCCCGATGCAAAAGTGATATTCCTGCATCACTCAACCGGTATGAATGTATATAAAGGCAAAAGAGAATTTTTGTCGGGTTTTAGTTCCAGGTTCGAAAAGTATTCTGTTCCGATGTTCTTGCAACAATACAACGAGGAGAATGGAACCAAGTATGCTATAAAAGAACAGAATTTTCCAACAGGAAACCCCTATCCATGGAATAACTATCCCTATGATTATTATAATATTTGGGTAAAAAACGCCGGACATGAACCTTACATGGAAGAGCCTACACTTGAAATGTTAACCAAAGAATACGATGTGATTATCTTTAAGCATTGTTTCCCGGTTAGTAATATCCTCGAAGATGATTCGGTACCCGATATCAATAGTGATAAAAAAACACTTGCAAATTATAAGCTGCAATATACTGCACTTAAAGAAAAGCTGCATGAGTTTTCTGAAACTAAATTTATTGTTTGGACGGGTGCAGCACTAGTTGAGAGTAAGACTACGGCAGAAAATGCCAAGCGCGCTCAGGATTTTGCTAAATGGGTGACAAATATTTGGGGAGCTGAAGAAGATAATATATATATTTGGGACTTTCGCAAGTTACAGACCGATGGCGGATTGTATCTTCCGGTTGAAAAAGCAAAGAATGAATGGGATTCACATTTGAATCCGGATTTTGGCGAAGTAGCCGCAAAGGATTTTACTAATAAAATTATCTCTGTGATTGAGAATTAAAAGCAGCAACTTCTCCCGAAATAACCAATTTGCAGATGAATATTTACAGCGCGAAGTTTTTAATTTACATTATTTCCTTCTTAATCCCTTACTATTTTGTGGGCAGAAGACTGCAGAATGTATTATTGTTAGCGGCTAGTTTATTATTTGTATGGCTTCTTTCTGTGAAAGTTTTTTATATTTCGATTATCCTTGTTAGTGTAAACTACCTTATTGGTATTTTACTTAGTAGAAACCTCGAAAATAAAAAGACAAAAAGCCTGATTACATATTTTGGCGTGCTTTTCAATATTGGCGGATTGGTCTTTTTTAAGTACCTCGGGTTTATTATCGATAATCTAAATTTCTTAATCGGTTGGACCGATTTTGAAATCCCTATGCATAAGTTTATCATACCCATAGGTATTTCATATTACAGTTTTCAAGGTATTGGTTATGTACTTAATCTTTCCCGAGGTGTAGAAAAAGTCGAGAAGAATATTATTCATTTCACAATTTTTATGCTGTTCTTCCCCAAATTTCTGGCAGGACCAATAGAACGTTCGAAAACATTTCTTCTACAGTTTAAACAGAAAATTGCATTCAACGAACATAACCTTATACATGGATTCCAGTTAATTATTCTGGGAGCCTTTATGAAAATGGTTGTTGGTGATCGATTGGCCCTAATGGTTAATTTCCTTCATGGAAATATGAATGACGTCGAGGGTGCTATGTATTTTATGGTATTCTTATTACAGCCCTTGCATCTGTATTTCGATTTTAGCGGATATACCCGCATTGCGCTGGGTATTGGTAAACTCTTTGGTCTCTCACTCACAGATAACTTCAATCGCCCGTTCTTCGCAAAAACAGTTGGTGAGTTCTGGAAGAGATGGCATATTTCACTTTCTGCATGGTGCAACGATTACATTTTTAATCACATTATAATTAAAAGACTAAAATGGCGGAAATGGGCCTCGGTGTATGCACTCTTTGTTACCTTTTTTGTAATTGGAATCTGGCATGGGCCCAACTGGACTTATGTTGTTGTCGGATTGCTTCAGGGCCTAGCGATTAATTACGAATTTTTTACCAAACGCTGGCGCCTAAAAACAATGGGTAAGCTTTCATTGCCTGTGAATAGGTTTGTCAGTATTGGTTTAACTTATCTTTTTTTCTGCCTCACGCTTGTGTTTTTTAATTCATTTGATGTGCAACATGCATTTACCTTCATTGGTAAAATTTTCAGCAGCCTGTCTATCGA
>DNTK01000282.1 GCA_003508755.1 Bacteroidales bacterium
ATACAGCACTGTATAGGCCAGATGTAATACCTATTGTGCCGTTATCAGGTGCAGCAACACCATAAGCGGCGTTGATTTCCTGATAATCATCTGCCGTAGTAAAAACAGCTACATTGGGCCCGTCAATTTGCAAAGCACCATTGGAAGGTATCAGGTAGTTGGTTGTTTCATCGCCCGGATTAAAAGGATCTGCCTCAGAGAGTGAGGGTATTACCAACAAACCATCTAAAGCGAGAGTTCCTGCGCGTATCCACAATGCCTTACGAACATCAGGGTTAGCACTTGCATTCTGATATTCCGCGCTGTTCGCACCAAATAATCTAAAATTTGTATAGGCTGATGAATACACATTGAGTGTAAAGGATTGATCTACTCCTTTATCAATAATAAGGTTATAAAAGTCGGTAGTACCATTACAAATAAGAGAATTGTCGGATGCCCCAAAGAAATAAACCGATGCTGCACCAGCGGTGGCTCCGGATGTTGTTGGAGGAAACAAATTATATACTGGATAACTCAGATTGGTAAACCTGACAGAACCATTGTTTACAAAATCGCCATAGAGATTTATGGTATGAAAACGCAAATAATAATTAAGGTAAGGAGCTGTTCCTCCATCGTGCCCCCAGTGCATAGGATCATCCACCACATTGGTGGCACCCTCGCCTACTCTTATAGAGCCAGCAGCTGCCACAAACACATTGCCATTTACAGTAAGTGTCAAAGCAGTGGTATTCGTGTTGTCATTAATTCTGAATATTCCATTGGCTACTGTTAAATTGCCGTTTATTGTTAAGTCGGCCAGTTGTGTTGCAACAAATCCAGAAGCATTAATTATTAAATTGTTGTATTCTGCTTGAACCGAAGGAAGCGTGAAATCAGCGCTATTATTGTATTCTGTTGTACCCCCATCGACTTCGACAAATAAATTCGTAACAACGCCTGGGAAATTTATTGTAGCCAAACGTAATGTACCCTGACCATCCAAGAAATTCAGTCCATTTGTAAACTGGTAGTCGTTCATATCCAGGATACCACCCGTGCGGATAGTAATGTTCAGGTTTAACGTTGCAATATCGCCGGGAAGTGAAACGGTTCGTGAAGACAATACAACAACCGAATCGGCATCGCCAGGTACATCAGAGGCTGTTTGTGTAGTTCCGCCTGGATCATGTGTCCAGGTGCTTACCTGGTTCCAGTCACCCGATTGATAAGAATAATATACTTGTGAAAATGAAAATTGGGTTATTAGAAGCAATCCCGTCAATAAAAGGAATCTTCTAATCTTTTTCATTGAATCAATACCTCTGGAAAAATGAGATAATTGGTTGAATGTTTTCATGAATTGGCTGTTGTTTATTTTTTGGGGGCTATGTTTCATATCTTTAATTAGTTAGGCGACAAATAAGATTCAGGTTATCCAGGAAGTCCTCAGGATCTTCTGCAATACGCTAATGCTGAAAAGTTTTGTTTTTGAGGCGTAAGTGCCTGCATTTTCAAGAAACTGGTATGATAGATAGTAAATACTTCAGAAGTATTTTTCATGTATCGGTATAGGTTAGGTGCATATCTTTTAATAGTGCCGATGTGTAAAAATCCTGCAAAATTAACCGTGAATATACATATTATTAAGAAAGTGTTAAACCCTAAGTTATCAACTATTAATGAACAATTTGAAGACTTAAAAATCTGCCAGATAGCCTTCTTGTTTCCATTGGTTGCATTTGGGCGAGGTTTTGAGATCATGCATGTAAGTCGTTGGTTTATCTTATGTTTATACTACTACTTCTAAAATATAGTTCTTCAATTTTGACTAATGACCTGCAATAGCGGATAAATGTAGGATTTTCTGTCATCTTTATATGAAACCTTTTCCTGATATAAATTTTTCTCCTGGATTAGCTGGTATTGGTTGCGATAAAAATGGTACTACCAAGTGTCTTGATTACATGTTGAAACCAATTTAGCTTAATGGCTCTATCTATCTGAATGTTTGCGTATTAGAGGTGTATGATATTGAAAACACAAAACTTGCTATTTACTTTTGATTTAAAATTTGGTAACTTACATAAAACCGCAAAAACCAACCAAAATGGAAAAGGAATACTTTTGCCCCAGTTGTTCAGGGTATCTAAAAATTACTGACTGCATTATCTTATTGGGTAAAAATCAAAAAAAAGAACACGGATTTATTATTCTGCATCCCGAAGTAGGGAATTATACAAGTCGCCGTCATCCGTCCTTTAAGCTGGAGCCTTACGAAGCTATTGAGCTCTTTTGTCCATTATGTCATGCAAGTCTTGCCTCAGATTTTGACGATAATCTTTCTCATTTAATTCTTCAAGAAAAAGGTAAAAATTTTGATATTTATTTCTCAAAAATTCTCGGTGAAGAAAGCACCTACCTGGTGAATGGGGGTAAGGTAACTGCTACTGGTCAACATTCTGACCGGTACACTTATTTTAAGATGAGTGATAAGTTTAAACAATACCTGAAAAAGTGAGTGGTATCGATTTCTCTTGAAAAGTGATAATGACTATTTGTTGATGACTTATTTCTTTTTTGATGTGGCAAGAAACAGTCCTAAAACAATTGACAAAACAGCTGCTATTAAGATACGGTATTGTTCTGGCAATAGAAAAGTAATGGTATGAACCGGTATCCAAAAAAATGGTATTGTTTTCTTTATTACAAATCCCCACATTTTGTCCCAATCTATCTGCTTTAGCAATGCCATGGTTTGAAATTTCCTAACAGGAAACCTTCCGTTGTTATTTAATATAAACCTGTCGGTAACATGATGGGTTAGCATTAACACAGGCGCATAAAAAATATTCATAAAGAACGATATTGAAAATGAATGAATTAATTTCATAGCAGCTGTCTCAGGCCTTCCGTCCTCAAAAAGCAACCAGGTAACACCTCCATAGAATATTGTAAATGCAAAATATAAACTTATACCTAGTACTCCCCATACAATGGTCTTTGGGAGCAAGCCAAATTTTTTTTCATTGTAAGTTCCTCTAAAAATTCGAAGAATTAGCATTTCTCCAAAAGTAGCCAGCAGGGCAAATTTTAAAAACGATAAAACAATCGGAAATTTCTCATATGCCAGATTATAAGTTAAGCGGCTTTCAGGTAAAATGAATATCATTAATATTGATACGACAAACAGTATGGCAAAAAGATCCGAACGCTTCATAGATGGTTATTTAACGTGCGAATGTTATAAATAAAATGGTAATCTCTTATGATTTTCGCTAGGTTTTATAGCTCAGCAATAAAATAGTATTTTGAAGTTTTTTTGTCAAAAATTACTCACCCGTGCAGGGACTCGTGTTCCTGCCAGGCTCAAAAAAGCCGCAGAATTTCCGGCACTATGTATTTGTTTTGTTGGGCAGGATTACTC
>DNTK01000529.1 GCA_003508755.1 Bacteroidales bacterium
GTCATCAGCAGGAGGGGTTTTGGTAGCAGTTTAACCCGTTTCGTAAATTTATTTCAAAATCACCCGGTAAACCACGACAGTTTTCATAAGCTTTCGGGATTGGTTCTTTTCTTTTCAATAATTAAGATTATTATTTACAGGCTAAGTTTATATAATTCTTCGGATTAGCTTCGATTGGGGTAAATACATTGGAGCAATAGCCTTCACCTGCGAAATGCTTGCTTCCATGTTGGAAATATTTCATCCTGTTTTGCATTAAAAATGCTAAGCTGAAAACCAAATTCTCAAATGAATTACTTAACGTTACCTGATAGCCAGTGTAGAGGTATACACTTCATTTCCCTTTGTTACATGAATGGCATACACTCCCGGCGCAAAATATTCAATGTGTATCATTTCCTCGCTCTGGCAATTTTGCTTTTCATACACAAGCATACCAGCGATATTGGTGATGGTAACTGCAAACTTTTCTTCGGTACAACAGGCAATAAAAAGCACATCTTCGGCCGGATTGGGATACACGCTTATGTGCAGCTTATCGGAAACATTATTCCTTGTCGCTGATTCACAGGTTGAATATTCCACATTCGGACTGTCATTATCGTTTACGGTGATACCCGCAGGAGGGAAAGGCACTGTCCACACACACACCGTTTCGAGGGTGGGAATACCGCTGATATTTAAAAATTCAAGGTTTGTATTGCCGGTGATATCCAGTGTGGTCAGGCCACTTGCATAGCAAAGCAGCTGGGCCAATGAGGTATTGGAAGATACATCCAGCTCTGTAAATAAATTGGACCCGCAATCGAGGTATATCAAATCCGGGTTATTGGAAATATCCAAAGCCGTTATCTGATTAATATAACACCTTAGCTCAACCAGTTGGCTGTTTGATGAAACATCAAGGGATGTAAGGTTGTTCCCTCCGCAATCCAGGTTGCTTAGTAATGGAAGTGCTGACACATCGATGCTATCCAAATCGTTGTCATAGCACCACAGGAAGATAAGATTCACAAAGGCCTCAATTCCGGTTAAATCGCTTATCCCTTTATCATGAATATCAAGTGAATCCACGGCTTCCGCTTCGGTATAGTTAATTTCATCGTCATCATTCACATCAATTCCCAGATCGATCAGTGCGGCCTTGAAGTTGGCATCAGGAATGTAAATATTTTCTGCAACACAGTCCATGTTGAATACCACATTCGGGCTGCCTGTGGTATCGAGGGTCACAGATTCCGGCGGGAAGGGCAGTTCCCAGACGCATACCTCCGACAGCGTGGGCATGTTATCCAAAGCTATATTGGTAAGTGCAGTATTCATGGAAATATCCAGCGAAGTCAATGGATTGGCACTACAGGAGAAACTTTGCAGGGCGGTATTTTGAGACAGGTTGAGATCGGCCAGCGGGTTACCTCCGCACTTAAAACTTATAAGCAACGGGTTAGCGCTTATATCAAGTACCGAAATGGCATTGTTTTGGCATCTCAGGACTTCTAAAGCAGGGTTGTTGGATACATCCAGGGCCGTCAGCTCATTGGAATGAATAATGATTTCTTTCAAGGCAGTCAGGGTAGAAATATCAATGGAAGTAAGAGCATTGGCTTCGCAGTAAAAATACAGCAACCCGGTATTGTTTGAAACATCCAATGCGGTAAGCTGATTGTTCGGGCAATATAAATGAGTTAATTGCGTATTCACGGATACATCAAGGGCAGTCAGCTGGTTTATCTGACACATAAGTTTTACCAGTTGTGTATTTTGGGAAACATCCAGGGCAGTCAACTGGTTATCGAAACAGCGCAATTCAAGCAAAGCTGTTAGATTTGAAACATCGATTGATGTGAGATTATTCGAGTAGCAATTAAGCACGGTCAGGTTAATAAAAAATTCAATACCGGTGAGATCGGAAATATCCTGAGAACTCACATCCAGGGTGGTTACGGCTTCAGCCTCATCATATTCTATTTCCATATCGTTATTGACATCCACACCGAGGCTAATCAATGCGGCTTTGAAGTTGGCATCGGGAATATAAACTGTTTCCGCTGCATTAAGAACTGTAAAAGAAATACCGATCAATAGCGTGGCTAAATGAATGCTTGTTTTCATGGTTACAATTTTAAATGGGAAAAGAAATGCGATCTGGGAAATATTCACGTAATACAGAACAAATTACTGAATTTTAAGCAGAAAAAAAACAGTTTCGCCCCGATAAATACCTTAGCGACAAGAAGAGTGGGTTGAATGCTGCGGTTTTTTTATTTGTACTAGAAAGGTGCAAAGCCTGCCTTACTTAATTTTCTCCCTGAGTGTTTTTCTGTCAATGCCAAGAATGCCGGCAGCTTTTGATTTATTGCCATCGACGGAGGCTAAAACATTCAGAATATGTTCTTTTTCAACCTCGGCCAGGGTCCTGTTTATTCTCTTACTTGTCATTACCGATTGCTTCATTGATTCGGGCAGATCAGGAACATCAATCCTGTTTTCATCAGACATAATTACAAGTCTTTGAATAATATTCTCCAGCTCCCGCACATTTCCCGGCCAATAGTAATCCATGAATATTTTAATTACTGGATCGGTAAACACCGGGGTTTCCTTTTTAATTTCGCAGGCATATTTTTCGGCGAAATGATTTACTAGCAGCAGAATATCATCTTCCCGATCGCGCAAAGGAGGGAGATTTATAGGTATAACATTTAATCGATAAAATAAATCTTCTCTAAAATTACTCTTTTGCACCAGGGTATGTAAATCAACATTTGTGGCTGCAATAATTCTCACATCTACCTTTTGGGATTTATTTGACCCGATCATGTTCACTTCTTTTTCCTGCAAAACCCTTAATAGTTTCGCCTGCATCCCTTGCGAAGTATTACTGATTTCATCCAAAAACAATGTTCCTCCATCGGCGGCCTGGAAAAACCCGCCTCTTGTTTCAACAGCCCCGGTAAAGGCACCTCTGACATATCCGAAAAGTTCACTTTCCAATAATTCTTCAGGTATTCCGCCACAATTCACCGGAATAAATGGGGCTGATGCATTCATACTGTTATAGTGTATTGCCCGGGCCACTATTTCTTTACCTGTGCCTGTTTCGCCGGTCAATAATATGGTGGCATTTAGTTTTGCTGCTTTTGAGATGGATTTATACACTTTCACCATTTCTTTTGACCCGCCAATAATACCTGTAATTAGTTTATTGTCTTTTTCGTGGTAATTTATTTTCTGCCTGTCAGCTTGTTTTTTAATTGCTTTTTCTACCGAATGGAATAATTCTTCGTCGGTAAAGGATTTAATCAGGAACTCATCTGCTCCGAGTTTAACTGATTCTACCGCATCTTCAATGGTTGGGTATCCTGTAATAACAAGTACTTCGGCATTCTTATAATTCTCTTTCACGTGCCGTACAAGTTCCATCCCGTTAATATTTGGCATCTTGAGGTCGGTAATCACAAGATCAATTTCAGTTGATTCCAGAAATGATATAGCATCCATCACATTGGTGACCGTGTAAACAACATATCCTCCGGAAGATAGGTTTCTTCGGATAATTTCTAACATGTTCTCCGAATCATCCACAACTAATATATTGGCTTTTTTATTCATTTCTTTACTGGTAAAGCAATTTCAAATCTTGTTCCCATACCCAGGTTGCTTTCGACACTTATGGTTCCTTTATACGATGTTACAATACCATGCACAACCGACAACCCTAACCCGGTATTTGTTTCCGAATCTTTTGTGGTAAAAAAAGGGTCAAATATTTTTGGTAATTTATCTTCCGAAATGCCCGTGCCGGTATCCTGAACTACCAGTACCACCTGGTCTTTGTTTGAGTAGGTATGTAAAATTAATTTGCCCCCATCCGGCATGGCCTGAATAGAATTAACACATAGATTCACCACAATCTGGTTTAACTGAACCGCATTGGCAAACACAGCTGGTAAGTTCTCTTCCAGTGTTTTTACAATTTCAATATTTTCCTTTTTGCACCGCGACTCCAATAAATAAATACCGTCGGTAAGGATATTGTTTAAGCAAATTTTTTCGCTTCCCTTCTCATTGTATCTCGAAAAGGTCATTACTTTTCTAATCACCTCACGGGCATGGATGGAGGCATTAATTATTTTATCCAGATCATTCTTGATATGCGCATATGCAGCAGCATCCTTTTTTATTAATTGGGCGAAGCCCAGAATACTGCCAATAGGCTCATTTAGTTCATGTGCAATACCGGCGGTAAATTCACCTACTGTTGCCAGCCTGTCTGCATGGATCAATTTTGATTCCAGGATTTCCCTTTCTTTTCTTTCTTCAAAACTGATAACAATCAAAGCCAACTTTCTGGCGACATTATTAATCAGGCTCCTCTCTTCTTTTAAAAAGGGGCCTTCATCAAGTATTGGAGACTCCCTGAAGTAGCTAATCTCAATACGTCCTCTGTTTTTGCCTTTAATCAGTATTTCTGATTCCTGTGTGTACAGCGGAACTCTGTATGGTATAGATCTGTACTCTTCTCTGTCCAGTATGATGCGGGCCGAAGTTATTTTAGGGTATTGCCATGCCTGTGGTAGAATATTTACAATATCCTGGACGATTTCATTCAGACTAAAGTTTTGCTTTTCAACCGAAATCTGTAAAATATTGTACAGGCATTCCAGTTCCTTAATCCTTTCTTTTAAGGAGGCTTTAATATGATTAAACTTTTTATTTCTGTGTGATTTAACCATAAATTTTTATCGATAGTTGCTTCATTAACAAAGTTATACAATCTGCATAAACCAGTGCTAATCGTTGTAAAAAGTCATGAAAACCAGAGAAATTTTACCCAGTGGGTATTTTTACCCCAGTAAAGCAAGCCAATATTTTCTCCGATAAATCGGAGGCAGCAATAGACCGGTATTTTTTTATACTTTCTTTCTTCCTGATTATATGCACATTAGGGGAAAACTCTTCTTTATTGTGTATGCATATGGTTCAATAAAAACCCTATTTGGCATTTATATTGCCCTGGGGCAGTATGTTATAAATTAAAACGATAGAATCATGAGAAAAGAAATGGCCGATGAAAGCATTTTATCCTTTATGGTAAAAAAAGAGGTAAAGTACACTGGACTGTGCGTGAATTGTGATAACCGTAAAGATTGTAAAATAAGGGACAATGCACATGTAATATGGCACTGTGAGGAGTACATTTAATAGTTAAGCGTTTAGCAGTATTCGCTTTTCATCAAGCAGTATGAAAGAGCTAAAACTATCCGACTTTTTAAATTCTGTGATTGAGAAAAATCCTTGTGAAAAGATTTTTCATCAATCAGTGGCAGAAGTGGCATCCTCTATCATTCCATTTATTAATAACCATGCCAGGTACAGAAACTATAAATTGCTGCAAAGCATTGTTGAGCCCGAGCGGGCAATACTGTTCAAAGTACCATGGAAAGATGATTTGGGCAGGCTTCAGATCAATAAGGGATATAGAGTTGAAATGAGC
>DNTK01000595.1 GCA_003508755.1 Bacteroidales bacterium
AGTTGTTGGCATTCCAGCGCTGATTATTTTTGATCCAGAAATCACCATCTTTACAATGACGCATTTCTTTGTCGTCATAATCAAACAATGCGATCATGGCTGTTCTACGCACACCACCTGAAACAGCAGCAGCACCAACGGCACACATGATATCATGGGCATCCAAAGTTCTTAGGAAACTTCCCTGACGGGCCAGAAGACGCGTTCTGGCAAAATCCAACATTTTTCTCAATGGCTCAGGTCCTGATGCCCGACCTCCTTTGATCCTCAATACGGCGCCTGCAGGACGAATTTTCGAGTAGTCAAAATGGATATCCCTGCCATCAAACCATGTGCTCAAACCGGTTCTCAAAGCTTCACACCAACCATCTGTGGAGTCTTCTATGACATAGTTGATTGGAGGTAAGCTCTTTTGACGTTTAATTCTCGGGAATTTCTCGATATATTCATTTTCAACACTGTAACCTACGCCACAGCCACTCATTGAGATCAGCAATGCTTCAACGAATGAATCAATGCTGTCGACGGGCATGTAGGAGCAGTTATATAAACTGATATTATTCCTTCTTGCAGCCGGACCTGCCATAGCCAGCAAGCGCATTGAAGGCATGATTTTCATGTTCAATATTCCTTGTCGAATGCGCTGGTAAGTAAGGGGGGTAAGTCTGAATTCAGAAAGCTCTTTCAAAAATTCTACGGCACGGTCAACCGTTTCAACCCATGTTTCCCGACGGCCCTGCTCGTAGCTAAAACGTGCATATTTGTCGTAAAACTGGAATTTTTGTATTTGCGATGGAAAATATTTGTCGGACTGATCAAATGCTTTTTTTACATCTTCCGGTACCGGCCGGGTTTCTCGCATTTTAGCGTGCTCTGCTCTGTACAGGATGTAACGCTTAGCCGCCTCATATTCACCCGCAGCCTGAAGTACCATCTCTACGATATCCTGTACCTGCTCTACGTTAGGCACCTCATACTTTGCCGATACTATATTTACTACCTGCTGAGTCAGCTCGTCAGCATCATATTTTTTTGATTCAATGGCCTGAAAACACCTTTCTATAGCATTTTTTATCCTTGACGATTCAAAAGGTTCTTTTCTACCATCTCTTTTCACGACTTCAAGCGGTTGCTTGTATTTCACCTGAATGTCTTTCTTTTGCTTTCCACTTTTGGCCGCGCCAGTTGCTTTCTTTGTTGTTTTGGTTTCTTCTGGTTCCACTGATGAGGTTGTGTTTTTTTGATCCATGCCTCCTTTATTTTAATACCGTTAACTAAAAAACTTAATTTCTAAATTGCATTTTTCTAATTTGAGGAAATTTACAGAATGCGCTTAGTACGAAATTGTGCCACTTTTTGCAAGACTTGCTTAAAGGACAACCTTTAAAAACGCGCGAGAACAAATACCTCGAAAAATCGTAATCTAAGCTAGTAAAATCACTCATTTAATCAAACAATTTTAGAAAACATATTCTTAACAATTTCTTAACTACCACACTTCCAAACGTTTAATATCAAATCTTGAATTTTTAATTTAAGTAAGTAAAATACTGATAGGCAAATTGTATTTTTCCAATTGTTGCCCCTACTGTGTCTAACTGATATGAATTTCTAATGTTGTCTGAAATAAGGAGGTATTCAATTTCTCCAAATAAAATTTGGTTTTATTTGCACTTAAATTAGATAAGTTCAATTGTCCAAAAGGAACGAATGACCAAAAAAACCCGTTTATTAAGTCTATTCGCCTGTTTTAAATGGTAATCTTCATTTCCTTTTTATTAATAACCCCAAAAATAATACTTTTACATTCGCTCCAATAAAAGTATGCTCCATTCACGTAAAAAATCATTGACACGATAATGCAAAACTGCGTTTTATAAATAATTTTGCCAGCCGATAAATCAAAAAATACCATGATGTCTTATACCACTCATGTTCAGGAAAGAGCCAATGTATTCACCCATTTGGCAGGGGCAATTTTCGGATTGGTGGCAACTGTTTATCTGGTTTACTTTGCTCAACAAACGGGAGACACCTTTAAAATTGTAAGTGTATGGATTTATGGCCTCAGTCTTACCTTATTGTACCTGGCTTCCACAATTTATCACGCGGTTAAAAAAGATAGCTTAAAACGAGCTTTAAGAAAAGTAGACCATTCCGCCATCTACTTGCTCATTGCAGGCACTTACACACCCTTTACCTTGATATGGCTACGCGAAGGCGGCGGGTGCTGGATTTTCTGGACTGTTTGGTCTCTTGCGCTGATGGGAATTGCCTATAAAGCTTTTTTTATCAACAAATTTCCGATCATATCCCTCATTTTTTATCTGGCCATGGGTTGGCTGATGGTTATCCGTATAGATTTATTACTAGACTTAGTACCCCGCGCTGCATTATACTGGATAGCAGCAGGGGGATTTTGTTATTCGTTCGGAATAATCTTTTATGTCTGGAAAAAATTGCCCTTCCATCATGCCGTCTGGCACCTTTTTGTGCTGGGTGGAAGTATTTGTCATTTTATGGC
>DNTK01000258.1 GCA_003508755.1 Bacteroidales bacterium
ATATAAGGGGCAAAAGCGTTAAAAGAATGTAATTCATGACCGGAACAGTAATTTTTTCAATTAAAGTCTTGAGTATTTGAAAAGGGAAAATGGTCAATAGGGCCAGATTCTTTTGCTTGGAATAGGTGGCAGCGTCATGAATGATGTTTCCGGAAATTCGCACATCTGCATCCAAAAATAAATATAGCTGTCCAACAGCGTTTTTAGCCAGCTGATGGCACGCATGGTTTTTTCCTAGCCAACCCACTGGTAAATCTTTTGTGTCTATGAGCCTGATTCTTTTATCTTGCTTTATAAAACCTTCAACTAATTGCCTGGTATAATCTGTAGAGTGGTCATCGTATACGAGAATTTCTAAGATATTATGCTGGATTTTTTGTAAATCTTCCAGCAATGGTTTTATGTTTCCTTCTTCATTACGGGCAGGTATTAAAACTGAAACATCTTTAATATTCTCATTTGGCTCCTCGGATGGAAGCTTTTGACGGTAAACCAAATTCAGAAAGGAATTTAACAGCTGAAAAGCAAGCAAAAGAATTGATATATAAGCTAAAAACAACATTATGAAAGCCTGTTTTTTTGAATCTCCAGTGAACGGGTATAAAACAGGTTGTATTCTATTTCGAGAGATGATTTTAAAACATCTTCGATGGATATATTTTTTATGTAGATATAAAGATTTGGTTTTATATCGGAGAAATAATCGACAAAATTGGCTACAAGAAGCACCTGTGTCTTCGGATTTGCTTTAGGAATAATTCTATCGATGCCTTTTTCAAACTTTATATGATGATTGTGCATGGATGTTATTTCGCCCTGAGGAAAAACAAATACCATGTTATCTTTCTTTTCTAAAAGCTCAATGGTATAATCAATGCTATCGATCATACTTTTTGACTGCTTTTTAATAGAATAGCCCCCAGTGTATTGAAAGTACCAATGCTTTCTTAGCTGATTTTCCAGCATCATAAAATGGAATTTTCGACGCATAACTTTTAAATTTAGGTAAACTATCCAAAACCCGTCCCACCAGCTTACGTGATTAGCGACAGTTAGAACAGAGTTTCCTGTATCGTAAAAATCACCCACAATAGTAACCGAATTAAATTTTCGATTAATTAAAAACAGGGTAAGCTTTTTAAAAAGCGGATAAATTATTTTATGGTGTTTCGATTTAATCATACATCTTAAGCAGCATTTGTTTTTCAGGTATCAACTGCAATTGCCGGCAAACGAGCATCCATCGCTTACCTGGTATTATTTCCATGCAGCGGGCACATTTCTACAAACTTACACCAAGAATATAACAGTTAATACAATTCTTTGCAGGAACTTTAGCCTTTTGATCCATGTTTATTTTATATTTTTATCCCTAATGAATAACAGAGATAAAACCACAGAAGTTTTTTCCGGTACCATGTGGGAGGCTGAATTGGTAAAAAGTCTGCTTACTGACTATGAGATTGATTGTTTTCTGAAGCACAATGTGATAACTTCTTATGCGCTTGAACCCATACAGGCCGATAATGTGAAAGTAATAGTGTTGGAGAAAAACAAGCAAATGGCAGAGCAAATTGTGGAGGAGTTTTACCGGAACATGCGTTGATGGAAGGGACAATTGACAAGGGTTAGTTGAAACAGGACATAAATTGAAGGTGTTGTGTGCCGTCTAAATTCTAGTATGTGGGTTTTACTCTCAGGCATTCGGAAAGTTGATTTATTTTCTAAGGATTCACCACTCTTTTTTATAACCTTACATAATATTGTAAGTTATACTATCTGAGATTAAGGGTCACCATTTCTTGTTTTTTGGAATAAACACGAAAGCATACTTAAATTCGTACAACAATGGATTACTATTTTGTTAATGATAACGCCATGATTGATGGCTCTCATATGATACATCAGGAAGACTGTCCTGAATTACCCTATATAAAAAGCAAAACCCTTTTGGGATATCACAAAGATTATTTAACGGCTTTAAAGCAAGCCGAAAAAACCTACTTTAAAATTAAAACATGCAAAATATGCTGCACTGTTACAGTTATAATCTAACTAAGCGGTACTGTTTTTAACAGGATTCTTATGCAAGGATATACGTTTAAGCTGAGGACGCAACCAATACTTCGCTTTCTCCAGGGTATTAAAATACCTGATGGTGCAACTCGTTGGCCAATTGTGTGATACGGTATCAGCAAACTGAAACTTTTCATTGTCCTGGTTAAATACTATTGCACTTTTTAGTTTTGGATTTATACCCAAACCGTTCATGCGTTTTGCGAGGTAGTGAATTTCAATAATATTGGAGGTAAAATTGCAATTCCGGCAATCGATGAGGATATTTGTACATTTATGTGATTTAGCAGTATCTGCAGCTAATTTCATGTACCAATACAAATCATCGGCCGAAAAGGAAGTGGTAAGTGTAAACGACACATATTGTTCTTCCCGTTTTATTTTAAACTTAAATTTATTTGGCTGGCGATTCAACATCTTCAACAATATCTAGTGCAAAGTTACGCCAGAAGTGTGTGTAATCAAATGTTTCATGAGCCTATCGGCATACAACTTGACAGATATTTGCTGGCTGATGATGAATGAAATGGTTTTGTTGATTAAACTTCAAAGTAGATAATAATGAATTACTAAAGTGCTCAGCAACACCCTTTTTTCTGACAATTAATATATTGGAGTCAGTGAGGGGGAATAATCGGTAATTTTTATCTGACTTGTTACAGCACAGGTATTTAGAATCAGTTATTATTTGTTTTTATTGCACTGCATTTTTGCTGTGTTAACATGGGTACCCCTTAGCCTGTGATATTTTGTTTCAAGTATCTGAAATAGTAAATAGTTTTTTGATACGTAGGGAAGAAAAATATCAGTCTGATTAGGAAAAGGCACCCATGCACATGAATATTTTAAAAGGGAGAGTTTGTTGCAAAAACTAATAATTGCCGAGAATATTTACAGGCGAAAAGTTGCAAAGATCCACCACACAAAAACGGATTAATCGACTGTATGATCTTTGCGGTATCTGATTGAGAAATATGAATTAGGATTTAATATCCATGAGCCAGAGAAGCGTCATAGCTCCATTCTAGTGAAGCGTTCGGTAAGTAGCTCCTGATAGGCAAGCTTGGAAGGGGCTTCCAAAAATGAACGTTCAATTAAATCCTGCCAGTTGTCTTGAGCATCTAGT
>DNTK01000584.1 GCA_003508755.1 Bacteroidales bacterium
TGGCAGCCACTGTCGCACTGATGGAAGCTCCTCAGAGCGAAATATATTACCATACAGGATATAATATTGCAGCATTTAGTGCCACTCCGGCAGAAATGGCAGAATCAATTCGAAAATTCATTCCTGAATTCCAAATAAGTTATAGGCCTGATTTTAGGCAGGAGATAGCCGACTCCTGGCCCGATAGTATCGATGACAGGTATGCCCGCGATCATGATCATTGGCAAAGTAAGTTTTCGTTGGATGATACCACTAAGATAATGTTGGACCAAATAAGGAAAAAAGCATAAAAACTTTGTAGTTTGTTAAATATATTTTTAATGACTGATAACTGATAAAACCATGTATGGAAAAATAAAAACTTATTTACAACAAGAATTGACTGCAATTGAAAAAGCAGGATTATATAAGACAGAACGCATAATAACCTCACCCCAGGATGCTGTTATTAAAGTGGGCGATGGAGAGGAAGTTCTAAATTTCTGTGCGAATAACTATCTGGGATTATCGTCTCATCCGAAGCTAATCGAGGCTGCCAAAGAGGGATTAGATAGTCATGGGTTTGGTATGTCGTCGGTAAGGTTTATTTGCGGAACTACTGATTTGCATAAAGAGCTGGAAGAAAAAATTGCGGAATACTTTGGCACAGAAGATACCATTTTGTATGCTGCTTGCTTCGATGCCAATGGTGGTGTTTTTGAGCCGCTGTTAACCGACGAAGATGCTATTATCTCGGACTCACTGAATCATGCTTCAATAATTGATGGCGTTCGGCTCTGTAAAGCGAAGCGTTATCGCTATATCAATGCCGATATGGCCGATTTGGAAGAGAAGCTGAAAGAGGCCCAGGCACAGCGTTTTCGTATTGTTGTTACCGATGGAGTATTTTCAATGGATGGCAATGTAGCCCCTATGGACAAGATTAATGAGCTGGCAAAAAAATACGATGCCATGGTGATGGTAGACGAATGTCACTCGGCTGGTGTAGTTGGTGAAACAGGACGAGGAGTTACCCAGCATTTTAATATTCGTGGAGAGGTTGATATCATAACCGGTACACTTGGTAAGGCATTTGGTGGTGCCATTGGTGGTTTTACTACAGGTAAAAAGGAAATTATCGAAATGTTACGTCAGCGCTCGCGTCCATATCTATTCTCGAACAGTTTACCTCCAATGATTGCCAAGGCCGGAATTGCTATGTTTGATATGATGGCCGAGACAGACGAACTGCAGGTAAAGTTGCATGAGAATACGACCTACTTTAAGCAGAAAGTGGTAGAGGCAGGATTCGATATAAAACCTACCGAGTCGGCCATTGTTGCCATCATGCTTTACGATGCAAAACTTTCGCAAGATTTTGCTGCGAAATTGCTAGATGAAGGAATTTATGTAATAGGTTTTTATTATCCGGTTGTACCAAAAGAGCAAGCCAGAATTAGAGTACAACTTTCAGCTGCCCATACCCGTGAGCATCTCGATAAGGCCATTAATGCTTTTGTGAAGATTGGAAAGGAGCTGGGGGTATTATAATAGTTTAGAGCAGGCAATTGCAGGAAGCAATAAATAAACTGATTTCTGCGATTGCCTGCAGTAATTTCTTCTAGCTAACCTGACTTCCCTCTTTAGTGTTTTCTGAAGGCTCAACGAATCGCAATGTGCCATCCGCATCTTCGGCCATTAGAATCATCCCCTGCGATTCGATGCCTCGAATCTTACGAGTTTCAAGGTTTACCAGGATGCTTACCTGCTTACCAATAATCTTTTCCGGTTCGTAATATTCAGCAATTCCTGAAACCACAGTGCGAGTATCAATGCCGGTATCTATTTTAAGTTGAAGCAGCTTCTTTGTTTTTGCCACTTTTTTTGCTTCCAGAATAGTGCCAATACGAATATCCATTTTAGTAAAGTCGTCGAAACTAACGTTCGGCTTTTGAGGCTCAGCTTCGGCATTGGCGGCCTCATTTGCAGCCTTAGCCTTATGCAGTTTTTCTACCTGAAACTCCACCTGGCTGTCTTCTACTTTTTCGAAAAGGAGACTGGGTTTATTGGTCTGGTGACCGGCAGCTACATTATTGGCTTGTGCTGCATCTTCCCAGCTAATAACATTAATGTTAAGAAATTCACGAAGCTTTTTGGCTGTATCCGGCAGAAATGCTTCAATAACCGTTGATAAATTGGCAGTTATTTGTAATGAAATATTCAAGATAGTTTTTACACGAGCTTCATCCGTTTTTATCAATTTCCATGGTTCCGATTCAGCCAGGTATTTATTTCCTAAGCGAGCCAGTTCCATTGCAAAAGCCAGTGCCTCACGAAGTCGAAAGTTTTCAAGACTGGCTTCAACCTTATCCTTAATTTTTGGCATTTGAGCAATAATATCCTTATCGAAGTCAGTTAAATCTCCAGCTTCGGGTACCTTGCCATCGAAATATTTATGTGTTAGAACCAGTGCGCGATTAACAAAGTTACCCAATACAGCAACCAGTTCGTTGTTGTTTCTTGTCTGGTAGTCTTTCCATGTAAAATCGTTGTCCTTTGCCTCAGGAGAATTAGCACACAAAACATACCGCAGTACATCCTGTTTTCCAGGAAATTCTTCGAGGTACTCATGCAGCCAAACTGCCCAATTCTTTGAGGTTGAAATTTTATCTCCCTCCAAGTTCAAAAACTCATTAGCCGGAACATTCTCAGGAAGAATATAACTGCCATCTGCTTTTAGCATGGTAGGGAAAATAATACAATGGAAAACTATGTTGTCTTTCCCGATAAAATGAATCATTCGCGTAGCATCATCCTTCCAGTACTTTTCCCAATCGGGGGTAAGTTCTTTGGTAGCCGAAATATATCCTATAGGTGCATCGAACCAAACATACAATACTTTTCCCTCGGCACCCTCAACCGGTACAGGTATACCCCAGTCAAGATCGCGGCTCACAGCACGGGGTTGCAAACCGGCATCGATCCACGATTTGCATTGACCATATACATTCGGTTTCCAGTGTTTGTTCTCTTCCAGGATCCATTCTTTCAGCCATGGTTCGTATTTATCGAGTGGTAAAAACCAATGTTTTGTATCACGTAATTCAGGTGCATTTCCGGATAGCCTCGATTTTGGATTGATAAGATCGGTAGGATTTAAGGAAGTTCCGCACGATTCACACTGATCGCCATAAGCTTCTTCGTTATGGCATTTAGGACAAGTACCCGTAATATAGCGGTCGGCTAAAAACTGGTTTGCTCCGGTATCGAAATATTGCTTGGTGGTTTTCTCAATGAACTCACCTTTTTCATAAAGCAATTTAAAGAATTCCGAGGCTGTTTCTCTATGTGTGGGTGAGGTGGTTCTTGAATAGATATCGAATGAAATACCCAGGTCAGTAAAGGCTTTCTTGTTTATTTTGTGGTAACGATCGACAATATCCTGTGAGCTAACGCCTTCTTTTTTTGCTTTAATGGTAATGGGTACACCGTGCTCATCTGAACCACAAACAAACGCTACATCTCTTCCGCGCTGACGCAGGTACCGTACGTAAATATCGGCAGGTACATAAACACCGGCCAAATGTCCGAGGTGAACAGGACCATTGGCATAGGGCAGGGCGGCAGTAATTAAATAGCGTTTATAGTCTTTCATACAGTTTAAAAATTAAGAATCCGTTGAATTTAACTAACTTTATATGAGTAATTCGAAGCGCAAAGATATCGATTTCAGTTAACCTATTAAAAAAAACTACAACCATGGCTAATTTTGTAAAACCTCCTGTTTTAAATACCGGCGATAAAGTTGCTATCGTTGCCCCCTCGGGAGTCGTGGAGGAGGATTATGTACATCATACAGCAAATATTCTGAGGAATTGGGGTTTAGAGGTGGAGTATGGAGCCAATATGTTTGCTAAACACCATCAGTTTGCCGGAAGCGATGTGCAGCGCTTAGCCGATTTACAATGGGCACTCGATGATGAGGAAGTTAAAGCAGTACTTTGTGCACGCGGAGGATATGGGGTGATGCGTATACTCGACAAAATTCACTGGCATAAGTTTGAGCAGAATCCAAAATGGTTGGCCGGATTCTCCGATATTACAGCCTTGCATTCAGCTATCCATTTAAGAGGAATACAATCGTTGCATTCGGTTATGCCAATAAATATCAGCAAGCTAAATGCCTCATCTAAGATGCTGGAACTTTTTGGGACGGCACTGTATAAATCTTCGTTACAGTATACTTTTAAAACTAACCAGTTAAACAGAACAGGTACCGAAAAAGCTGTTCTTGCTGGTGGTAATTTATCACTACTTTATGCATTGGCAGGAACCGATTTTGACATTAACCTGGAGGGTAAAATCCTATTTATTGAAGATGTAGGAGAGCATTATTATCATATTGATAGAATGATGCAGAGCCTCCGCCTCGCCGGAAAACTTGAAAAGCTAAGTGGATTAATAGTAGGAGGCCTGACTGAGATGATGGATGATAAGCGTCCATTTGGACGTTCGCCTCAGGAAATTATTTCTGATGCCGTTGAAGGATTTGATTATCCGGTGGTGTTTGATTTTCCCGGCGGGCATATTCAAGAAAATTCTCCCCTTATTCTTGGTGCTGAAACAGCAGTGGAAGTTAATTCTGAAAAAGTGATAATTCACATGTAGTATGGCAAAGCATAATGAATTGGGTAAAGATGCTGAAATGATGGCCATTGCCTACCTGGCAAAGGCTGGGTATAAAATATTGGAAACCAATTGGCGGTTCGAAAAGAAAGAGATCGATATTATTGCTGAGGAAAAAAATCAGATAGTAATTGTAGAAGTAAAATGCAGAAGTACTGATTTTTTTGGTAAGCCTGAAGAAGCTGTAACTCCATCGAAACAAAAATTCTTAACCGAAGCTGCCAATCAGTATATGCAAGAGCTGGATCATGAGGCCGAAGTAAGGTTTGACATTTTATCGGTCTTGTTGAATGATAAGAAAGCAGAAATAAATCATATTGAAGATGCTTTCCGTCCCATAGCGGAATAATGATGAAGTGCAGAAAAACAAAAGGGTATAAGTATCAAATTATATCTTTTTACAAAACTTTCATTCACAATTATTTAATATATGAACATCGAACAAATTAGAGAATATTGCCTAAGCAAGAAAGGAGTCGAAGAAAGTCTGCCTTTTAACGATACAGCATTGGTGTTTAAAGTTATGAATAAAATGTTTGCTGTGCTCGATCTTTCTGAAGAAGCCCGTGGAATTAGTCTGAAATGCAACCCGGAGCTTGCCATTGAACTAAGAGCAAAGTATTCCGAGGTAATCCCCGCATGGCATTTCAACAAACAGCATTGGAATGGTGTGGATATTAACGGCAACGTACCGGATGTGCAATTACATGAATGGATCGATCACTCCTATGATATAGTTGTTGCCGCTCTTCCAAAGAAAGTTAAGGAAGAGCTTGAAGCCCTGTAGCAGAAACTCCTGTAAGATGGTTTTACCACCACTTTAATTTTATATACCCGCTATCAATCCTTACTCACCAGTCATCTAATATAGGACTGGTGGCTCTTAATTATATATCAAGTATCGGTTCATCTTCAGGTCCTGGAGGATTTGGTTTATTACCAAAACTAATTCCACCAATAATCTGGCATAATTCACTCATAGTAAGCCTTTGTCCCTGGCATTTGTTTTTCGACTCAATTGTTTGATTCTTCATTCTTATATGATTGTTTTATGAAACAAATTTTTGCATGACATTAATAAATATATCTTTCTTCGACCGCGAAATAGGTATATTGGAACCATCTGTCATTTCAACATACCCGCCATCGGTTCTAAAATATTTAACTACATGGTTCAGGTTGATTAAATGCGAATTATGAATTCTAAAAAATGTGTACTCATCAAGCATATTTTGATATTCGTTTAGGCATTTTGAAACCATAATTACACGCTTATTACTTAAGAATATTCTGGCATAACTTCTTTCTGACTCAATGCGTACGATGTTTTCTATAGGTATATATTCATACCCTTTGGCACTGGAAACAACTAGTTTTTTGGGAGTTGTATGTTGTAAATTATCCAAAAGTACATCGAAGTTTACCGATTTGTTGTGACCATTTTCTTTTACCCTATCCATTGTTTTAACAAATTCTGCAGCATCATATGGTTTTAAGAGGAAATCAAGAGCACTGTGTTTAATTGCTTGCAGGGCATAACGATTATGGGCTGTAATAAAAATAACTTCGAAATTTCTGTGTGGCAACATATTTAGCAAATCGAAACCTGTTCCACCGGGCATTTCTACATCTAAGAAAACCAAAAACGGATTATGGGTCATAATTTCTGCAGCTCCTTCTTCGATATTATTGGCTGTGGCTACAACTTCAATGTCGGGACTGTAGGACTCAATTAGTACCTTAAGCATTTCGATAGAGTGCTTATCATCATCAATAATTATTGTTTTTATTTGCAATCCGTCCTTCATATTTTTTATTAATTCATTACTGGTAAATCAAATTCAACTCGTGTTCCGCAAGGGTTCATATCTTCATCTTTTAAATCGCTGTAAGCAATTCCCAGCTCTTTCCCGTATAAAGAATTTAGCAGTTTAAGCCTCGTTTCGGTAATGGAGCTTCCGTATGATTTTCTTTGTTTTTGTTCTGAAGTCTTTAGTTTATCAGCTTTTTCACGTCCAACACCATTATCTTCAATTAAACAATGTATCATGTTTCCATGCATTTTCATCTGAATATGCACTTTTCCCTTGCCTTGTTTCTGCTGAATACCATGAATAATTGAGTTTTCGACATAGGGTTGAATAAGCAGGGTTGGAATTTTAAACATAAACCTGTCAATACCTTCATCTACCTCAATCGCATATTCGAGGTGATCTTCAAGGCGCATGGCTTCCAATTCGAGATAGAGTTTAAGACTTTCTACTTCATCATTAATGCTCACCAGGTTCGATTGAGCATTATCGAGCGTTAAACGAAGCAGTTGAGCAAATTTTGAGAGATACATGCTCGATGCTTTGGTATCGTTTCGCAGAATATAATATTGAATTGAATTCAATACGTTGAAGATAAAATGAGGGTTCATCTGCGAACGCAGGTTTTGTTGGGTAAGTTTGTTGATGTTTACCTGGGCTTTTAAACGTATTTGCTGGATCAGTACCACCGACACTAAACCAACTACTATTAGCGCAGTCAACAGATAGGCAATGAGCGATCGGCTCTTTTGTAACCTGTTGCTGTTTTCGAGATTTTCTTTTAATGTTAGCGCATATTTTTTCTCTAATTCGGCCAGCTTTTCATCCACAGAGAATTGCTGTTTTGCCGCTTTAAGAAGGAAATACTTTTGCTGATAATTCATGGCAGAAGCATAATTACCCTGCATAGAGTCAACATAAGCTAAATAATTGTAGTTATTTTCGAGTAGGCGGTTTATTCTAAGTTCTTCAGCAATATGGAGCGATTGGGTTAAATGCTTTTTTGCCAGGGTAAAGTCATTATTGGCTAAAGCATTGTACCCGAGATGTTGTAAAATGGCAGCAACCTGATCTTTGCTGTTTAGCTCTCGGGCAAGTTCAAGTGCTTCTTCAAAATACCCCGTTGCCGATTCAGTATTTTTCAGATAACTATGAATGCGGCCGAGGCTGGTCAGATTTTTTATAATACCGCTTTTCTGGTTCAGCTCCCTTCTTATTGAAAGCGATGATTCACAGACCTCACGGGCTTTTTCATAATCTCCCTGGATAATGTATACTGATGCCATATTATAAAGTATGGCTCCCTGTTGTTGTCTGTCGTCGATGTCCCTGGCAGCTGTTAAGGCTTGTTCGTAATAATTAATGGCCTTTAATACACTTCCGGTATTTTTATATATTAAGCCAATATTGTTATTAATTGTAATGCGTCCGGCAGTGTTTTTAAGGTTATCATAAATTTGCAGTGCAGCAAAATAGTTTTCAAGAGCCAACTCCAATTCGTTTAACTTTAAATAACAG
>DNTK01000064.1 GCA_003508755.1 Bacteroidales bacterium
CATTAACATTTCTCTGTATTACCTGGTAACATAGAACAAGCTCTTCGTTAATATCAAATAATGTAGCCCTTTCAATGGCATACTTTTGTGCAATATCGAAAAATACAGCCCCACCCCCTACAAAAGGCTCGTAGTAATGTTTTATTTTTCCTGCTTTAAGTTGGTCAGGATAAAATTTTTCGAATTGCTTAAGCAGTTGTCCTTTGCCACCAGCCCATTTTAAAAAGGGTTTTGCACTAATTCTATCGGATTTTGACATATGTGGTTAAAACTACTAAAAAGACCTAAAGGGTAAAAGCCACTCCCTCCAAAAGTATCAATGGGTTTTTAACAATGAGTTTTAACTGAGTCCTTTTTTAAAATTAAACGAAGTAGACGGTTGATACTGCTCAGATTTGTAATACATTTTATTAAGTGTTTTAAAGGTGTTTTGTGATGGATGTGTAAAACTTACATCGATTAAAAACTGCTTAAAGCCTTTCTTCTGGAGTTCTGGCTTGGTTTGAAGAATTGAAACTGGTTTCTCAGGCAGGGTATGTGTAATCCCTGAACGCTTAACAATTCTATAACCAAAATTCATATCATCTTTGAATTCTCCTGTTGAATTATGAATCTTAGCCGGCATCCTTGAATAAAACAACTGCGGGGTAAAATGGATGGGTACAATGCCTGATCGATTTTTTCCATTGAAAAGTTTTCTGCTCTTTTCTGCGCATTAAAATCCTGCAATCCGAGGTAAATTGCATCAGCTCCTCCTTCCATAGCGGCAAAAAAGAATTCAACAGTTCCTGCAGATAGTAGTAATTCCGGCTTTAACATGTACAAATGTATAGTAAAGTGCTAAAGAGCACAAGTACAAATGTACCTTAGAATTCAGACAGTAATTTGTAAGAATTTTTTATTCAGCAGGCTGTTATCCACTAATTTCTTTCACAAGATTTGCTGAAAACTCTACCAGAAGCGGGCACTTAGTATCGGTTATTCCACTTTCTTCGGCCTGCTTTTTTTCATTTTCATTACCAAGATTGTAACCAATAAGTTTTGAGCAATAGATGCTACCATGCTTCTCTTTAAAAGCAGTGAGAAATCTTTGGGTAGCCTCATTGCAGCGCAGCTTAGTTTCCGTATCGTCTGGCCGGGAATGGCCTAATTTTAATCCAATGGCCGCTATTCCTCCGGTTACGGCCCCGCAAAGGTTGTCCGTTTTAGCAATTCCCCCTCCATAGGGTGACATCATTTTTAGTGCAGTTTCTCTTTCGATCTTGTTTTCAAGAGCAAATGGAACAAATACCGATTGAGCGCAATTATATCCCTGTTCAAATAGCTTCCTGGAGTTCATGGTTATGGTTGTTTGTATGTATTTCAAAAATACATCAAATAATCAGGTATAAAAAAACCCGTAATTTTTTTAATTATCATTACGGGTTCTTGCCCCCAATAAGATAGGGGTAAATGTACGAATAGGTTTATACTTTTTTATTTAGCAAGGCATCGACACTAATTTTACCAGGTCCGGATATAAACAGAACGAAGAGCATGAGTAAATAATAAAGCGGAATTTCGAATCCGTTATTACCAGCCTCGAAACCATTTCCCAGATGTACTGTGGTAATAGCAATAACCATGGTAAACATTAGTGGAACAGATATGAGTCGGGTGGCAAACCCGGCAAGGAGCAAAATTACACCTGCCGCTTCGGCAGTTGCCGCTAAATAAGCACTTAGTGTTGGCAGGGGATAATTCATACTTTCAAACCATTGCGCTATGCCACTAATGTTACTCCATTTCATTTTTGCAGGATTGTAAAAACCATAGGCAAGTATTAACCGCAGAAGCAATAAAGGAACCGAATGCATTGCAGACAGGCTGGTTCCGAATCCTGTAATTTTACTTAAAGTTTTCATCGTTATTATTAGTTTAGATTAAGTGCCGATTGATTGCTTTGGCAAATGCTCGCTTATCAGCCACCACACTTACCTTCACCACATTTGCTTTCGCCTTCCTTAGTCTCAGATTCTTTCGTTTTTGTGTCGCCTTCAGATTTCCCGTCACCACATTTACTCTCACTGCAATTGCTTTCTTTCGATTCTGATTTAGCTTCTTTTTTATCAGCTTTTTTATCATCGCCACCGCATTTGCCTTCACCACATTTTAGTTCAAGTGGAGTTAAATCTTGATTTTCTGCAGGGTTCAATGCATAAACAAGCTCATCGTGGTCTTGGTTCTCGTCCGTGAATAAATCATGGTTGCTTGTGGCAATAAATGCTGTACTGATGATTGCAGCAAAAACCAGTGCTAAGGGTAGAATTAATTTTTTCCTGTTTTTCATAATTTTTAAAATTTGTTAGTTAATGTTAAAACAGTAATCTAGTCGCAGGAAAAACTTAAACCTTACATAGGAGTAAAAAATTTTATTCTTTTTTCTCCAAAGAATTAACGATTTTTTCTTTGAATTCTGAAGCAATGGGTCTGAGATCAGATTGTTCAGGGATAAAGTTCTCGATATGATGCCGAATCAGATCATCAAGTTCGTGGCTTTGTTTCGAATATTTCTTGCAGGCATCGCACATGCTTGTATGAAACATGAGTTGCACCTTTTCTTTCGCGCTCAATCCTATCAAAAGCTTTTTTTCTATTAATTCGGTAGCTTTCCGACACGATAAAAACATGTAGTGCATTAACTTCTTCATTATCCCTCTCCTCTAATTAAACCAATTTTGATCGATACATTCGCGCAGTTGTAATTTAGCCCGGTGCAGTATTTGCCAGAAATTGGACGGGGTGATTCCTAGTTCCTGACAAATTACCCGGCCTTCCTTTCCTTTCAGGTATTTGTATTGTAACGACAAATAGCTTTTTTCGTTTAGCAAATCCATACATGCTTTCAAGACCTTATTAAATTCCTGGTTGTCAAGTAGTTCTTCTTCAGGAGTGTCCCAGCTTGATGGACGCGATGCGGTTACCCAACTACCGGTATTGTCAAATAATCTATCCAGGATATTTGAACTGCTTTCTGATTGCATGTCTGATTCGTGTACCATGCTTTGTTGAAGTTTATTTCTAAAGTGATCGGCTATTTTGTTCTTTAGAATCGAAAACAGCCAGGTTTTTGGTGAACTTTTCGACTGAAACTTACCGATGTTATTATAGGCTGCAATAAAAGTATCCTGAACGATGTCTTCGGCTAACGCCTGTTGTTTGGTTTTGTAATAGGCCCAGCTTACCAGTTCATCGGTGTACTTTTCAACCCAATCTGTAATATTACCTTTGGCGATAGACATTTTTAATCAGATGTTATGCAAATAATTTGATATTTGCACATATGTAAAAATAAGAAATAGACCTTAGTAAGCAAATGCATTTATTTTGCGAATCAGAAAAATTCTTAAATCGCGGTGAGTTTTATACTGTTTTTTTTATAAATCGCCTAATTGTTATTACTTTCGGGCTGTTTTTTACACTTTGCACATTATGAAGAAATATTTGATGCTGTTTTTGGTTTCGTTCATTTTTATGGGAATGTTTGCTCAGCCTGTTTTCAGGTCCAAAAGCAGAAATGCAGAGATACTTTTAGATACTACACTTGGAGGTATATGGGCAGGTAGGGATTCTGTTTACGTTGAAACAATTATTGATACCATTTTTGACGATGAGGATGAAATAGTAAGCATTGATACCACGGAAGTTTATCAACAATTAAACGATCTGGTTGATTCTACTTATTTTTTCCGTACAGGAGATCCGGATTTTGGTGACTTGCATATCTTCGATTTGGAACTGAAAATGAAATCGCTATGGCATGGTACCAAAGTCTTTTTTCTTTTTCGTCATCTTGACGATTCTTTGGTAAACGGTTATGTCAATGCTGGGCTCGATACTACTTTAATCGAAGGGCTCGAAAACCGCGATGCAACAGCTATATACCTTTATTTAGACACCGAAGATAACCGGCTGGATAGTGAGGATCCTGTTTATGATGACGATTCCTATCTTGAGTACATTTCATGGTTCCGCTGGATTTGGGGCGCACCAGAGTTTGAAGGTCAATATCGTGGAGAAGATATTTCATCATTAACTGACGCAGGTGTGGATATGATACAATGGCACGACAGAGTCTATTTGTATACAAAGCTTTCTATCGATATTGGTGTTATTGCTCCTGAACTGCTTGAAACAGATACAACCATTTCCGAAGGCATAGCAGTCGGTTTTGAAGTGGAACTAAATGAGAACGATAAGGAATTTCCCAAGAATGGTTTATTTGGTATTCAAACCAGAGCTTTTTGGGGCGACGCCAATGATAGTTTGCCTATGCACCCCCGAAATGTTTCCAAATGGGGCTGGCTTTATTTCACATATGGTGATGATTACAATCCTGTTAGCACTTATGAAATACCTGCTGAGAGTTTTGCTTCGGTTTATCCGAATCCGGCAAGCGAGAGCATCACAATAAGTTTTGAGAATTATACCTCTTCTGGCTATCGACTATTTGATGTTATGGGCCGATTGGTAAAAACCGGCGCACTGGAAGGGTATAATTGGTATATTCAGATACAAGACCTGCAAAGAGGGGCCTATATACTTGTTATTGACAGACAGGAATCACCGCCTTTTGTCCAAAGAATATTAAAATATTAGCAAGTGGATATGAGGTCCGCGGTTTTAAGCGGTCTTTTTTTTTACTTTTATTCTGAAGTATCAATTTAGCCAACTTAACCCGTTTTCTATGAAACATATTTCTTGGACCGTTTTATTTTGCTTGTTCACAGTTTCACTTATTGCGCAGGATGAAAGACCTGAATTAGTTACTGACAGACCGGATCAGACTGAGTCTTCTGTGGTGGTTCCGAGAAAATCATTACAAATTGAAACAGGAATTAGCCTCACAAATGATGAAGCTGAAGGGGCAGAATCCAGAACTATTTCTCTTGCCTCTACCTTGTTAAGATATGGATTGTTCGAAAACGCTGAGCTTCGTGTTGGTGTAAATTATGATTTGTTGAGGGTGTCTCAGGCTATTGGCGATACTTCATTGCAAGGTTTTACACCTGTTGATATCGGTACAAAAGTTTATATTTCCGAAGAAGATGGCTTTCTTCCCGAGCTTGCTTTAATAGCGTCGTTAACCATGCCTTACGGGTCAGAAGAGTTTAGGAGCAAATATATGGCACCTACACTACTTTTGGTTGCTTCACACACAATATCAGATAACCTTGGTTTTGGATACAATATTGGCGCATGGTGGGATGGAGAAAACCCGCAGGCCCAAGGCAAATATAGTGCCGCACTTGGTTGGGTTCCCGGAGACAAACTGGGTATGTTTGCTGAGATATTCGGAACTTTTAACAGCAATTCCGGAGCACATGCCGTTGATGCAGGTATCACATACCTTCTGGCTCCCAATTTTCAACTCGACTTATCGGCTGGCCTTGCACTCAATAGCGATGCTGATGATGTTTTTATCTCTGCTGGTTTTTCATGGAGAATTCCAAATTAGCCAGGCTGTTACAACCTCTTTTCAGTTCAAGCCGGAAGTATTTTGTTTAATAAAGTATAGTAATAGTTAAACAAAAAATTACCACTTGTGTTAGTTAAATATGAAAACATATTTAATCATAGGTGCGTCAAGCGGTATTGGATTAGCAATAGCAAAATCCCTTTCCGAACAAGGAAATTCGGTTTATGGAACTTACCATTCCACACAGACCAATCTACCATCAGAGATTCATTTTAATCATTTGAATGTGCTCGATTCGGACTTGGATATTTCCTTTCTGCCCGAGTCGTTAGACGGTCTGGTTTACTGTCCGGGAAGTATTCAGCTTAAACCATTTGCCAGAATTAAGCCTGAGCAGTTTGCTGATGATTATAATCTACAATTTCTGGGTGCTGTAAAAGTACTGCAGGCTGCCTTGCCAAAACTGCGTCAGGGAGAATCGCCTTCAGTTGTATTTTTTTCAACCGTAGCTGTGCAGAATGGTTTCACTTTTCAAAGCCTGGTATTTTCTTCCAAA
>DNTK01000238.1 GCA_003508755.1 Bacteroidales bacterium
TGTTTACCTGGCTCTCTCTAATTTTTCCTGCAGGCTTGAACAAACGTTTAATGGGCAGTAGATGTTCCTGGTTATCGAATTCATCTGTCAGCAGATCGATTAGTTTGTAGATCCCTTTAATTTTCTTGATGCTAATTCTGAATTCGTGAATATCGTTTTCACGCGATTTGTACTTGGCTTTCTCAAGAAACCTAAAGAATCGCTTTTCGAAATGCTTGTAGTAAGCATACAGTTTTTCTCCTTCGACCGACAGATACATACCCACTCATTATTGGTCAATATAAAGTTACAAAAGACACACTCAAAGTCAAAGAAACACTGTTTTTCAATTTTTAAGCTGTTTTTTTACCATTCAGGCATTCTTTTTGTATGCAAGCAGGTAAATACACTTTTTGTATCTATTTTTACAGGAAACAAACTTCACCTCATGCGAATTATATCATTTTTATTTGTTGCTGCATTTTTAATGCAATGTACTGCAAAAAAAGTACCGGCGAAGGAAACCGAAACATCGATCTACAATAAATGGATATTAGAAGAGATTATTGGTTTTTCTGAGAGCATTGATGGAAATAAAGGAAAACCGGAACTTACAATCAGATTGAGCGACAGCAGTTATTTCGGTCACTCAGGGTGCAATAGCTACAGAGGGGATCTAATCTTTGGAAAGGGTGGCGTTACATTTTCGCCGGGTTTAATGACAAAAATGGCCTGTGACGATAAAGGGCTTGAAAATGCATACCTGGAATGCCTCCATAGCTTTACCAGGCTAAAAACACAAAACAACAAACTCTTACTTTTTAACAGAGAGGAAATATTGGCATCTTTTGTGATAGCGAAGGAATGAATGCCGGCAAAATCTTTCTTATGAGCTCCGTGCAAATCAGAAAGATAAAATGTAAATTTGGCTAAATCATCAACTAAACACAACAACCATGAAAAATAAAAATCTCCTGTTAACACTTGTTCTCATGGTAATTGCAAGCCTTACGCTGCAACTTTCCGCGCAGGATAATATCAAAACAGAAGCATTGCTTACCTCAAAAAAATGGATTTGCCTGGATGTTAGCAGAGCAAAACTGGAAAAAATGGATTTCCGTTTTGAAGTAGGCAATGAATTATCGATGCGCATCGATAAAAAATACAGTTTCAAGAATAACGATTATAATTTCAGTGCAGGTACCTGGAAACTCGACAAAAAAGATCTTTACTTTTTTTACGACGATCCGGAGCAAGCCGGAAGAAAACTATCAACCCATTACCGCATACAGAAAATTAAACCCAACATGCTGGTCTTAAAGAGAATGGACCGACCCAAAGGAAAACTTACATTCAAATAAATATAGCAAGAGTATAAATACCAAAAACTAATATCAATGAAGACAAGAAGCACACTAATAGGAATTTTAGCCATTGCATTATTCTTAGCATCATGCAGCAGCAAACGTGAAGTAACACGCATCGATCCCAATACCCAAATCGATCTTAGTGGCCGCTGGAACGATACCGATTCCAAGCTTGTAGCAGAAGAAATGATAGGTGATGTGCTAAGCAAACCATGGCTGGTACGATTCGAGACTGCTAATTCGGCACGTCCCGTTGTTATTATTGGCGATGTGGTAAATCGCAGTCATGAACACATTTCGGCCGAAACATTTATAAAAGATATTGAGCGTGCCTTTATTAACTCCGGCAAAGTTCGTGTGGTTGAGAACGCACAGTTTCGTGAAAAACTTCGTGAAGAACTGGAAAGTCAGCAGACCTATGCCAGCGAAGAAACACGTAAACAATTGGCAAAAGAGTTGGGTGCCGATTTTATTATGTTTGGTACCATTAACTCAACCGTTGACGAGCTGGGAAAGGAAAAAGTAGTGAACTACAAAACCAACCTCGAAATGGTCGATTTGCAATCGACAGAGAAAGTATGGATTGGTGATAAGGAAATTAAGAAGTACATTAAGAACTAGAAAGTGCGCACAAGAGTCATCCTAAAATCTTTCAGGTTTCTTATTCTCTCAGTATGTGTGCTGCAGGTGTTTTCATCCTGCTCGCACCGTACTTTTTATGCCAAAACCTATAAGTTCAACGAGTCGGTGGCAACAGGCAACCTCGATAAGGCTGAAAAGTTGCTCTCCGATAATAAGAAGTTCGAAGAGGGGAAAGATCGATTCTTGTATTATGTGAATGCGGGAGTAATGGAACACCTTAAGGGTGATTTGGTAAAGAGTAATGAGTATTTTCAGAAAGCAGATATTTTCATCGAGGATTTTAGAAAAAAAGCGGTTGAACAAGGCGCGGGATTTTTATTGAATCCCAATTTAACAACTTACAGCGGAGAAGATCATGAGGTGCTGCTTATAAACTATTACAAAGCGCTGAATTATTACCAGTTGGGTGATAAAAATGCGGCTCTTGTGGAGGTCAGAAGGTTAAACTTGCGGCTCAATCAGCTAAGCGAAAAGTATAAGAGCGAGAAGAAGTACCAGCGTGATGCATTTATGCACTTGCTGATGGGGCTCATTTATGAGTCGAACATGGAGTACAATAACGCTTTTATTGCTTATAGAAATGCCTTTGATATTTACGAATCGGATTATGCAGGCCTATTTGGTATGGGCGCCCCTGAGCAGCTTAAATATGATTTAGTGCGTTCGGCAGCTTTAGGCGGCTTGCCCGAGGAGAAAAGAATATATGAAAAGCAGTTTGGTATTCAATACAACGGCGAAGAAGGAGAAGCAAATTTTGTTCTGCTCTGGAACAACGGACTTGGACCTGTTAAAGATGAATGGGGATTGAATTTTGCCATTATTTATACCGGCGGTGGTTGGGTTACGTTTGTTAATGAAGAATACGGAATGTCTTTTCCATTTTATGTTGGTGACCAAAACCTTCAAGGCCTTACCTGGATAAAAGTCGTTTTTCCCAAATATGTGGAACGTCTGCAAATGTTTCAGAGTGCTACTTTACAAT
>DNTK01000154.1 GCA_003508755.1 Bacteroidales bacterium
CTATAATTATGGTCAAAGTTGGCAGGATATTTCAGGGTTTGAAACCAGCACAGGCGATACCAGTCTGAATGGGTTTCCGGATGTGGTTGTCAATGATCTTTTGGTGTTACCGAACGATACAAACACGATTTGGGCGGCGACGGAGATTGGTTTGTTTGAGTCAACCGATAATGGACTTAGCTGGCATATTGCAAACAATGGATTGCCTTCGGTGTCTGTCTGGCAACTCGAAGTGGTTGATAATGAGATCTTGGCAGCCACCCATGGACGCGGGCTATGGACAGCTGAACTGAATACGGTATCGGTTCACCCGAAGAATATAAATCGACAGGCAATTTCTATATACCCAAACCCTGCCAAAGACTTTTTGGCCATCGAGTTCTCCGAGAATTTAACCACCGGAGGAACTATCAAATTAATTGACTTGGCCGGAAAACGGGTCCACACCCAAAAAGTGTTTGAACAAAAAGTGCGCATTGATATTTCTCACTTGCTGCCAGGTAATTATATTTTTGTAGGCGAGTTCGGTAACCAAAGAATAACAAGAAAAGTTTTAAAAGCAAAATAAGCTTTTAGGAATTACTTGTCTAAATCTTTATAGGTAATATCTGATACCAATCATAGCTTCAAGACGCGTAAGGTTTTCAGGATGCTTTAGCTGAATTGTCTCGCTATTCACTTCGACTTGCTTTATGCTACCAGCGAGTATACCCCCTTTTAGGCCAATTGTGGTTTTGCCAGTAATAAAGATATCAAAACCAATTGAGAGACTTATCCCCAGCGCAGAACCCTTAATAATGGCATTGCGTCCGTCTATTACAGCCCGGTTATCGTAATTTAGTAATCCAACCGACAGACTGGAGTATAAATATCCTTTTGAATCCGCAAACTCGTTTAATTTTGAAATTGTGGGACCTAAGAAGATAATGCGAATATCGTCAGCAAATTTACCATCGGAGTTACTGGTTTGGTATTGACTGTATTTCCCACCCAAGCCCAACTTCTTAGTAACGAAAAAATCAAAGCTCGCATCCAACGTAAAACCAAGCCTAAGCTGATCGGCATAATCCGGACTGTGAGCGGATAATTCTGATTTTAAGCTGGCTATCCGGTAGCCATAACCAATACTTATGTCCGCTCTTACTTCGCGGGTAGGGCGATTAGTAACCCATAATTTGGAATACGTTCTTGATTTCTGCAGGTCCTCCTCGATGTTATGAAAGTAAAGTGCCTCTGTATTGCTTTTTGACTGACTTAAGTAAACTATTCTTTCGTTAAGAATTGTTTTATAGCCAATCTGCTTCAGATTAATGGATTTTACCTCTCCCTTGTATACCGCTCCGTTCTTTTTTTGGATGTAATCCTTTTTATAGAAGAATCTTTCTGCGTCTGCATCTTCAATGTGAATATATTTCTTCATCTGCTTTGCAGCATAATGGGTTTTAATTGATATTCCGGCTTTTTTAGCCTTAAAAGTCAGGGTATCATTTATCAAGGATAGCAGTTCTGCTATTTCAACTATTGAACTGTCTTGTTCCAGCAAATAATGCCCGGTATTTACCTGGCTTGTATGCAAATCGATAAACTCTTTTATTCTGCTTTCGCTTAGTTGTTTATCAGAAAGGCTGTTAAAATACACAGCCAGTATGTTGCCTTTTCCGGTTTTCTTATATTCATTTTTTTCCTGATAAAAAACAAAGAAATCGGAGATGGAATCGATCCTGCAATAAACGGTGTCAAGTGTGAAATGAATTAGCCCTGCTTTATAATTGCCTGGTTGCTTGTATTCGAGCGATAGCAAATTATCCAAAGGTATTTGTTCCCTGGTTAAGGAATTGTTGCAATAGGCATACAGGGTATTCTCCTTAATGATTACATCCGCACAATCATAAAACGTAATAACAGGGGTGATTTTTACCATGTAATCCTGTGCAAACAGCAAACTTAAACTTGAAAATATGAATACCAGGATAACATTAAAAAATCGGATCATCATAATTATATTCATTGCGAGGCATTAGTCATCAACCTTTTTTACTCTACAATGTAGCAGGAAGCTTTGTAACCACTCATAGCATACATTCTTTATATGCAAAGAATAAGTTTTTGTTTATTTTGATTCATATCCTTCTTAAAAGCGCGATTAATATATAAAATCCGGCATTAATTACCTAATGGTGTTCTTGTCGCCATAAGGTCATTATGCGATTTGATTTAAATCTCGCCCCCTATTGCAACAGTTTTGTTATATTTGCGCTCAAATTATATCAAAAACCCGATAACAGTTAATTTTCTACTATGGAAAAATACGATATAAACCATTTGCGTGAACTTGAGGCAGAATCAATCTTTGTAATGCGTGAAGTAGCTTCGCAGTTTGAACGTCCGGGATTATTATTTTCCGGTGGGAAAGACTCTATTGTTATGTTCCACCTGGCACGAAAAGCTTTTTGGCCCGCCAAGGTACCTTTCCCACTCTTACATATTGACACCGGTCATAACTTTCAGGAAACCCTTGATTTTAGAGATGAACTGGCAGAGAAATATGGAGTGCAATGCATTGTAAAATATGTGCAGGATTCGATCGACCAGGGCAAGGTAGCGGAGGAAACAGGAGTTACTGCAAGTCGTAATGCACTGCAAACTGTTACGCTTCTGGATGCTATTGAGGATTTAAAACTGGATGTTGCTTTAGGCGGTGGTCGTCGTGATGAAGAAAAAGCCCGTGCAAAAGAGCGTTTTTTCTCGCACCGAGATGAGTTTGGTCAATGGGATCCCAAGAATCAGCGTCCCGAACTGTGGAACCTTTTCAACGGGAAAAAGAAAATGGGCGAACACTTCAGAGTATTTCCCATTAGTAACTGGACCGAAATGGATGTATGGCAATATATCTATATGGAAGAAATTGAAATACCTAACTTATACTTTACACACAAACGTAAAGTGTTTAACCGCGATGGGGTGTGGCTGTTTAAAGCTCCTTTTATGCAGCTTAAGGAAAACGAGGAGTTAGTGGAGAAGGACGTGCGCTGCAGGACCATCGGAGATATTACCTGTACAGGTTTAACTTTATCGAAAGCCGATACGCTCGAAGATATTATTAACGAAGTTGCAGCAACCAGAACCACCGAGCGCGGCGGTCGAGCCGACGACAAGCGTTCCGAAGCTGCCATGGAAGATCGCAAAAAGGAAGGTTATTTTTAGCCCTCAGTAATACAATTACCAGTTAAAAGGCATTTTGCCAAATTATTAATTTAGGCCATATTTTTGGCATTATAAAATTAAAGAACATGTCTGAATTCCAGGAACATCAAGCCGGATATTTAAATATGGAACTCCTTCGCTTTACTACTGCCGGTAGTGTCGACGATGGAAAAAGCACACTTATTGGTCGCTTATTGTATGATAGCAAGGCCATTTTTGAGGATCAGATGGAAGCCATTGAGCAGGCCAGCATTAACAAAGGCGAAGAACATGTAAACCTTGCCTTACTTACCGATGGATTAAGAGCCGAACGCGAGCAGGGAATTACCATTGATGTGGCCTACCGGTATTTTGCCACACCAAAACGTAAGTTTATTATTGCCGATACTCCCGGGCATGTGCAGTATACCCGCAACATGGTTACCGGCGCTTCTACGGCCAATGCAGCATTAATCCTCATCGATGCCCGAAAGGGTGTAATTGAGCAAACACTTCGCCATTCTTTTATTGCATCGTTGCTGCAGATTCCGCACGTAATTGTTTGTATTAATAAAATGGATCTTGTTGAATACAGCGAGGATGTGTTTGAGAAAATACGCAAGGATTACGAGCAGAGTATTTCGGATAAACTAAATGTAAAAGATACCCGTTTTGTGCCTATCAGTGCCTTAAACGGCGATAATGTGGTGGATCGTTCCGAAAATATGAGCTGGTACGATGGCCCCACACTGCTTTACCTTTTAGAGCACCTGCATATTACTAATGACAGAGATTTTAGTGATGTACGCATACCAGTACAATATGTTATTCGCCCTCAAAAGAAAGAATACCACGATTACAGAGGCTATGCCGGACGTGTTGCCGGAGGTGTGGTGCGACCAGGGCAAAAAGTTACCGTACTTCCCTCCGGATTAACTTCTTCCATTAAAGCGGTTGACCAAATGGGAAATGAAAATATGGATGCTGCTTTCCCACCGCAATCAGTTACTGTGCGCCTTGAAGATGAGATTGATATCAGCCGTGGCGATATGATTGTTGCTGATGAGAATCAGCCAAGTGTTAGTCAGGACATCACCTTCAAGTTTTGCTGGTTAAGTGAGACTCCATTGGTGCCAGGCGGGAAATATTCGCTTAAACATACCTCGAAAGATGTCCGGTGCATTATTAAGTCAATTGACTATAAGATAGATATTAATACACTTGAAAAGAACCATGAAGACAAATCGGTTGGATTAAATGAAATTGGTCAGATGACCATTCGTACAACTCAGCCACTGGTTTTCGATGCTTATGATAAAAACCGAATTACCGGCAGTCTGCTACTTGTTGATGAAGGAACCAATAACACGGTATGTGCAGGTATGATAGTTGATTGATCGAAACGCTTACAATGGTAAGGATGGGGCTGTATCAAAAGCAATAAAATCGCCGTCATTCTGAACCGAAGAACAGCGTAGCTCAACGAAGTTAATTTATTTCAGAATCTCAAATCTGATAATCTGTATGTTAAAAGATCCTGAACCTTTAGCTTCTCAACTGCTAAAGCTTTATGCGAACGCGGTCGGCGAAGCCAACCGATCCCGATTTATCGGGAGAGCTCAACAGAGTTAATCAAGTTCAGAATGACGAAAAAGGGGCTTTTGAGACAGCCCTTTTTTTTACCAAACAAAACGTTATCCACCGAAATAGCAGGAATGGTTACTTCATTATGCTTTTGGCTATTTGGTTATTGATTTTTCGACTTGGGAATTAATTATTAAACCCAGATGATGCATCAGATGGCAGCAGGCACTATTGATTGGAGAATAGTTTAATAGTTATACACCTGTTTACGTTTATAAAGGTGTATCACCTTATTCTAATGTAGTGTATAAAAAGTTACTTCCTGGAAATTATTTGTTTTCTCACATTACATCGTAAGGGATCTTTCGGTTTACTTTATACCTTTTCTTCCCCATAACCTGGTTCAATAAGCAATACAGGAATTCCGTTACCAAGGCCATTCAACAAGTATTTGAGCTATGATTTTTTCCATTCGCATCTCTATCATTCACGCTATCAGCGTAATAAAAATTTGTTAAATTGAGGAGATGAATTTCAATAAGTCAATTTTTTTTTGTAATTTTTTATTTGGCCTTAAAAAGCTTGAAAAAAACAAGGACCTTAATTTCTATATATTTTATTTATAGACAACCTGTTGTAATTGCTGAAATTGATTAGTGATATATATAACGGTGAGTTGTAAAAAATATTTTTTAAGTACCATTAAATCAATGCGATAAAATTGAACTGATGTGTTATTGATGTATTAA
>DNTK01000484.1 GCA_003508755.1 Bacteroidales bacterium
ATTTTGTTTTTTAATGATGCTATTTACCAGTGTAGCAGACGCTCCGACTACCCTTGCCTCATACAATTTTGATAATGGCGATTTTACTGGTTGGGCCTATGGCGCATGGGGGCTGAACGGGGATGCCGACAATCAATGTTCCTGGGAATTTGGAGAGCCAAGTGGCGGCAGGGGCTTTAACGACATACGCGGGCAACGTGGTTTTGTAGGAAATGCCGATCCCACTGTGGATCATACCAGCTCAAATACGGCGAACTATGTGGCTGGACAGGGTTTGTCAGCTGATAGCCGCAGAGAAGGTCAATCGGGGCATTACAACAACTCCAGTGAATGGTTGCAGTCACCCGCCATTAGTTGTGCTGATTATTACAACGTAACTCTTGATTATTATCGCTGGGCCAATTTTGAACCTGGTTACGATTTTGGCCTCATCGAAGTTTCTACAGACGGAACCAACTGGAATACTGTTTACGAACCAACTACATTGGCCGATAATGGCTGGGTAAAGCATACACTGGATATCTCAAAATATGCCGATCGTCAACCGCTGGTGTATATTCGTTGGCGTTCCGAGAGTGACGGGAGCGTTTTTTATGCCGGTTGGAATATCGATGATGTGCAAATTACAGGAGTTTACAACACCAACGATTATACTTCAAGCATTGTTCCTGGTAATTTCACGGTTCCAGCAAGCATTTCATCACTTACCGATACCTACTCAGAAAAAGTAACTTTTGGTGAATTTACCATTAGCGATGCCGGTTCGGGTGATAATTTACCTACCATTATTGATACACTGGTTCTTACCCCCGGTGATGATAATGAAATAGCTGACTGGAAGAAGGCTATTACTGGTATATACCTCTATGAGGCTGCCACAGGGCAGGAGATTGCCGGAACTGTTTACAGGAACACTATATACTTTATCGATAATTCATTCTTAACCATTGCCGACGGCAGTTCAAGAACTTATGAAATAAGTTTTTATGTGGAAGTTCATTTAACGGAAGCAACCGACAACGAACAATTTGAGTTCTATCTTGATTATGGCAACATCATTTGCAATGAATTTGGCTCTTTAATCAGTTCGGGGGAACTTGAAACGGGATACAACCGGCTGGTGCTCGATATCGAAGCTACCCAGCTGACATTTTTAACTGAACCACAACAACTGGTGTCGGCTAACCGCGATTTATTGCCCATCGTTGAGGTAGCTGCCACAGACGAAAATGGCAACACCGATATTGATTATTCAGGCACTATTACCATAAACAATACCGGTGGCCTTTCTGCTATCGGAAATTCCGAACCAGCAGTAAATGGTATTGCGCGTTTCAGCTCATTCCAGTTCACAGAAACAGGAGGCCCCGTGCAACTAGCCACTTCCCATTCGGGCAGTGGAGGTATTAGCAATGCTACCAGCCAGGTTTCAGTAACTATCGATAACGGTCTCAGCAATTATATTTATTTTGAAGATTTTGATAATGGTACCCCCACAGGATGGAGTTCCGGTTCAAATTACGGAAGCAGTTCCTGGAGTTTGGGCGAACCTAACGGAGGTCGCGGCTATGATGATCTTTCGCGCAGGTATGTCGGGAACAGCGATCCAACCACGGATGCCTCGACCGATAATACCACCAATTATGTTTACGGGCAGGGATTAAACAGATCATCAAGAACGGAAGGAAGATCGGGACATTACAATTCATCCGATGAGTGGCTGATGTCAGCAGCATACGATTTAACCAGTTATTACAATACTCAGCTTCATTTTTACCGCTGGGCTAATTTTGAGCCTTATTACGATTCAGCTTTTGTTGAAATAAGCTTGGATGGCTTAAACTGGATTGAATTGGAGCATACTTATTTCCCTTCCGATAGCAGATGGACACTGGTTAGCCTCGATATTTCAGCTATAGCCGACCGTCAGCCGACTGTTTATATCCGCTGGCGCTCCAACAATGATGAATCGATCTTTTATGCCGGTTGGAATATTGATAATGTAAGCATAACCGGAATATTCTCACCTATAACTGACTGGATAGGTGTAGCTTCCAATGACTGGAATGACCCTGCCAACTGGAGCGGTGGTTCGGTTCCAAATCGTTTATCGAATGTTTATATTGAGTCCAATACACCTTACCGCCCTGTGGTTTCATCAACGGCCGAGTGCAACGAAATTATTATAAAAAAGAACGCTATTCTGGAAGTGGATTACACTGGTGATCTGACGGTATATGGTGATGTTCAGATTGAAACAGATGTAAGTGACTATGGTGCCCTGATTGACCTGGGAACGATTCATATACTTGGTAATGGGGTAGTATCACGTTATCTTTCCGGAAATCGATGGACCTACATTTCCTCGCCTGTGAATAACGCTGTAAGCACGCAGTTTGGCGAAGAAATCTATTACTACGACGAAGTAGCTGCTAAAGACAACTGGAATAATGGATGGGTACTTGCCGAAAATATTCTGCTCGAAAGTGCAAAAGGCTATGATGTCTATAAGTATAAGAACGACATTATAAATCTCGAGGGTACATTTAATTCCGGTACCTATGGTATTACAGTAACAAATACCGATGGGAACGAAGTGGCCGAGCATGAGGGCTGGAACCTGATTGGAAATCCATATCCGTCGGCTATTGATTGGGATGCCGCAGGATGGACCAAAACCAATGTGAACGATGCCATCTATATCTGGGATCAAACACAACAAAACTATGTAACCTATATCAGTGGTGTGGGTACCAATGGGGGGTCGCGCTACATACCACCCATGCAGGGTTTCTTTGTGAAGGTTACAAATCCTGGTAGTGGTTATGTAGGAATGACAAACGAGGTTCGAATTGCCAATACCGAATCGAAACTTAAATCAGCTGGAAGCGATAAGGATGGTTTAACAATACGATTAGATGGTTATTCTTACTCCGATGAAACACTTATCCGCTTTGTTGATGGTGCCGGAACAAATTTTGACAAGGCTTATGATGCGCTTAAAAAGTTCTCTGATAACGAAGTGGTTCCACAAATCTATACCACTACCGGCAAAGGGGAACATCTTGCAATAAATTCGTATCCTTTAACCATCGATTATTCTATTATCCCGATAGAGTTAAATGTTATTGGTGCGGGAGACTATACCCTTCAATTCGATGGAGTTTGGAATCTTGATGTTTCCAAAACAATTTACATTGAAGATAAACAACTCGACACACTGATTAACCTGCTTTCAGTAAACAGATATTCCTTTACCACCGACGATATTGAAATGGGAGGCAGGTTTGCCTTGCACGTAGGTATGCCATTAATGCTTGATTACTCCGTTACTCATGTTTCGGAGCGCGGAGCAAGCGATGGCGCCATTGATTTAACTGTTTATGGCGGTATACAACCACTGGCAGCGGTGGTATGGTCAAATGGAGCCAAAACCGAAGATATTTCCAATCTGGCGGCAGGCGATTACATGGTTACAATTACTGATGCATCGGGCAATGTTTTAATGGATACCATTACAGTAAACAATGCGCAAAATTCAACATCAGCCCTTTCTCCTGAGGAGATAATGGAAAGCATTGTAGATGTGTACGGACTTACACAGGAATTTATTATTCAGGTAAGTGATAAGGATACACCCATTAAAGCTGTTAAAGTGTATGATATAAATGGCAGCCTCATTTATCAATCTACCCAGGAAAGTTATGGCAATATCAGACTTCCCCTATCGGCAACACAGGGAGTTTACCTTGTGCATGTTGTTCAGGGCGAATCCAGCTTTACCCAGAAGATATTATTAAAATAGTTATTTCGAAAACAGGAAATTTACCTTTTCTGGATTAACTTTGTTATTCAATTATGATGAGTAAAATAAACATCGTTATCGTGTTTCTATTGTTGGTTGCCGTAAATTTGCCTTTATTGGCACAACCCGGCAATCCGGGTTCCGGCCCTGTAGGTGGTGCTATCTTACTCTTGCTGGCTGGGCTGGGCTTTGGAATATTCTCTTTACGCAATAAAAAGAACTCCAGGTAATTGTTATTTATTTACTTTCCCGTTTGAAAATACTGGTTATAATTAATTTTTCCTCTGCGGTATAGGAAAAATTGTTCCCTTTCTACGAAATTACCTGAAGCTATGCTGTAGGTCGAGTCAAAATCCGGCCAATACACACCGGCTAGTTCAATTGCCGTATACATCGCATTCTCCGTACTTATTTTAAGCTGACTGTTTTTTCTTAACCGGTTAACCAATTCTTTATTCGCCTGTTTATATGCTTCTGATGTCCAGATGAGCATGGGCACATGAAAAAGCTCGGGTGATAGTTTGCCAAATCCACGTCCAAAGCCAATATGCGGGTAATCGAAAAGATTTTCACCATGATCAGAAACATACATCAGTGCGGCACGAAGAGAATCTTGTTTTAAATTGTCGATGAGGGTTGACAATACAAAATCGGTGTATAGTATGGTATTGTCATAACTGTTAATAATCTGCTCTTTGTGCTTTGCTGTTACTGGTATATGCTTGTTTTTCTCAACAGCAGGAATAAAGATTTCAAAATTTTCGGGGTATCTGTTTTGATAGGGATAGTGACTGCCCTGGGTATGCAGGATTATAAAGGTGTTGGTTTTTAGGTTTGTAAGAATATTAGCCACAATGTGCGTCAACTCACCGTCGAATGCCACTTGCTCTTTTGGTACTAAATGAATGAGAGTGTCTGCCTCCTCTGCGATACTTCCAATATTGTTGCCCATGGTTGTCTGGTTGCTTATCCAATAAGTAAAAAATCCGGCTTCGCGCAAAATGGCCGGTAAAGAAAAAAGTGTATCTGCGGTGTTGCTGTTTACGTTTTTTGAAGTAACAATAAGTGGAATACTTACAGTTGTATTAAAGGAAGGACTGATAACGTGATTAAAAACCACCAGGTTTTTGTTATTATTGAGCTGTGGTGTTGTTAATCGATTATAGCCATGCAGGTTCCAGTTTTTATAACGCGATGATTCTCCAATTACTAAAATGTATACTTCAGGTGTACCGCTAAAGCTCTTTTTTGAAACCAATTCAGGAAGGCTGTATTCAGTTTTTGTGTGTTTTTCAGTCTTAAAGGCAACAAATGCTTTGTATGCTCTGCGGGCTGTATGAGCTGGGGTATCGCGAAAAAACGTCCTTACCGCTACTTTAACGGCACTATGCATGGTTTTTCTCTGGATAGCTTTGTAGCTAATCGTAAAAATAAACAAGATAATAGCCAGGGTGGCAGCTATTGCGCGAAACCTTTCTGATAAGTATTTATTTGATGGGGCAAGCCAATAGGCATTAAAAAACAGCAGCAGCGGCACCAGTAAAATCAGCAACCACCAAAGCCACATTCCCGATAAGAACTCCATAATTTCGTATTTCTGTGCACCCAGCATAATGTAGATCATCCAGCGGGTGGGCAGCTTATGAAACATTAATACAATAAACAAAATTACAGGAACAAGAAAACCAAAAGGCGACAAAAAGAGCAAGTACCTTCTGACTGAAATTTTAACTACCAAAAGGGGGCTGAGAATTGTTAAGCTTGTAATAACAAAGCGGAAAGTACTCACAAAAAATCCATGCCAGTTTCCAACACTAATCTTCTGAAACATGCATAGTATATTCGGACTACCAAGAATTATTCCTGCTGCAACGATGCTCAAAACTAATCTGGTATGACTATGTATTTTGTCTTTCACAATTAATAAAAGTAATTGATTCCTATCTTTGCTGCAATGCAGTTCGTTAAAAAAATAACTACTTTCTTAAAAAGCAGAAGCCGGTTAGACTTATTTCTGATAAAAGCCGGGACGTTGGTGGTGGCCTATTACATGATTCGTATTGCCTTTAAATTTCTTCCTTTTTTACGACCAGTTTTTATTTGGGCAAGAAAGCTGATTTCACAGGTAATTCTAACAGGGAGTGAGTGGATCCTTGAGCTCATGGGGTA